>NZ_JBNWKB010000009.1:0-169649 GCF_050509525.1 Gaetbulibacter sp. PBL-D1
GTTACTTGGACTGTAACTGATTTAGCAGGAAATAGTAGTCAATGCACTCAAATTGTAACTGTAAATGATGTAACACCTCCTACGATTACTTGTCCTGGAGATATTACTGTAAATGCTGATACTGGACTTTGTACTGCTAGTGGTGTAAACTTAGGCACTCCAACAGTAGATGATAACTGTGGTGTTGGTTACAGTAATGATGCGCCTGCTATTTTCCCTCTAGGTCAAACGATAGTAACTTGGACAGCTACTGACGGATACAGTAATTCAACAACATGTACTCAAATTGTAACTGTAGTTGACAATGAAGCACCAAATGTAATATGTCAAAGTTTAAGTTTACAGTTAAACCCAACAACAGGTTTAGCAACAATTACTGCTAATGATATAGACAACGGTTCAACAGACAATTGCTCTATTTCAAATATGACATTGTCGCAAACTACTTTTGATTGTAATGACATTGGAACAAACACAGTAACATTAACAGTAACTGATGGTTCAGGAAACTCTGATTCTTGTACTGCAATGGTAACCATAACTGATGCTGCTCAAGGCGCTTCAGTTTCTATAAGTGCAAACAACAACCCTGTTTGTGCTGGTGAAGCAGTGACTTTTACTGCTACACCTGTTAATGGTGGAGCAACTCCATCGTATGAATGGTTTGTTAATGGTGGTTCCGTTGGGAACAATAGTAATACTTTTACTACAAGTACACTTACCAACAATGATCAAGTATCTGTTGAAATGACTTCAAGTGTTTCGGTATGTGCTACAGCAGTGAGTAGTAATACAATTACTATGACTGTTAACCCACTTTTACCTGTAACCTTCAACTTAAACGCATCGGCTAATCCTGCTTGTAATGGAGATAATTTAACCTTTTTTGTTACAGGTTTAACAAATGGAGGCTCTAACCCTTCTTATCAATGGTATGTTAATAGTAACCCTGTTGGAACAAATACCAACTCTTACAGTTCCTCAGCCATTAATAATGGAGATATCATCTCAGTTTCTGTGACATCAAACGCTACTTGCGCTACTCCTATACCTGCTACTGAAAGTTTAACAATGACTGTAACACCTGATGCTACAATTTCATTAACTTCAGCTAATAACAATCAAACAATTTGTAATGGAGATAGTTTAGTAAATATTACATATAATATTGCTAATGCTACTGGAGCAACAATCACAGGAATCCCTACAGGTATCAGTGGATCTTACAATAGTGGTGTTTTTACAATTAGTGGTACTCCCAGTCAAATAGGAACATTTAACTATACTGTAACCCCAATTGGTTGCGGTGGAAATACTGCTACAGGAACAATTACTGTTGGTCCTGATGCTACTATAACTTTATTATCTGGTTCAGAAAATCAAGGTATTTGCAATGACAATAGTGACTCTGTAAATCTTCAATTTCAATTAAATTCTGGAGCTACAGGAGCAACTTTAACAAGTACACCTGCTTTACCTGCTGGAATTACTGGGTCTTATAATGGTGCTACAGGGATATACACAATAAGCGGAACTACTACACAAGCAGGTATTTATAATTACACGGTTTCAACCATTGGTTGTGGAGCTGGAGACTCTACATCAGGAATCATTACTGTATATAATGGTGTTCCTCTAATTCCAAGCAGTATAACAGGTCCTTCGTCATTTATATGCCCAGTAACCGAAGCGATATATTCTGTGCCTCTAGATCCTAATGTTGAAACATACAACTGGACTGTTTCTGGCGGATTTACTATTGAATCAGGACAAGGCACTAATGAAGTTACTCTTTCCGTAAATGGTTTTGCTTTTTTAGAAACCATAACTGTTACTGCTACAAATGCATGTGGCACGTCATCTAGCCTAAGTGAAACTGTACTCTTTAATTTTACTGTAAGTGATATTGATGCAGGTCCAGACATCTATGTGTGTTATGGAACCTCACAAGTAACTATGAATGGTGATGCTGGAGGTTTAGATTATGATGAATGGACTTGGGATGACAATGGTGCAGGCGGAAGCTTTTCCACAGAATATGTCGGACAAGATTGCACACGGTATTTTTATCATCCAAGTTGTGGTTTTTTCTGTACAGTATGTACTGATGTCTATGATTTTTCAGAAACTAGTACCTATACAATTCCTGCTTCAGCTCAACCTGGAGATGTTATTACTATATCCTTGATAGCTGATAATTGGCCTTGGTGTTCACCTCTAGAAAGTACAATGCAAATTCATATAATAGAAAACCCTGATGCTACAATATCTTCTTCAGATGTTACACTTTGTCAAGGAGATTCAACTACTATTACTTTTACAGGTACTCCTAATTCAGAAATTAGATATAATGATGGTTCAGGAAACACATGGCTACCTTTAGGTCCAAGTGGGTCTACAACTATTACTGTTTCACCTACCACTACCACTACATATAGCTTAAATAGAGTACGATACAATCCTGCAACTTATCCTGGAGGTGGAAATAATTGTGCTTTAGCATTAAATGAAACAGTTACTGTAAATATTAATGAACCTGCTACTATTACCGCTCCTAACGACATCACTATTTGTGAAGGAGAAACCGTTAACCTTTCTTCAACCACTTATTCAGGAACAAACGCTGTAGTAACATGGACAACTTCTGGGTCAGGTAACTTCTCTGGTAACACATATACACCAAGTGCTGGTGATATCTTTAATGGTTCGGTAACTCTTACAGCAACAAACACACCTAGTGATGGAATATGTCCTAGCGATAGCGATACTATGGTAGTTACAATAAATCCTTTAGCTACAGTGTATGCTGGTGTTGATCAAACGATATGTGAAGGAGAGTCTGTGACATTATCTTCAGCTTCTTATGGAGGAAGTGCTACTTCTGCTTCATGGAGTACAGCAGGTGATGGTGGCTTTGTTGGTAACATATATACTCCTGGAACTTCTGACATAACAAACGGAAGTGTAGTGCTTACCCATACAACAAATAATCCTAGTGGACCTTGTGGTTCAGCAAGTGACACTGTAACTATAACGATTAATCAAGCGGCTACTGTTAATGCTGGAAACGATGTAACCATTTGTGAAGGAGATGTTGTAAACTTATCTTCTGCTAACTATGGAGGAAGTGCTACTTCAGCTACTTGGAGCACATCAGGAACTGGTAACTTCTCATCTGGAATCTACACTCCAAGTGCTGCTGATATAACTAATGGCTCAGTTACTTTAACTTATACGACAAACAATCCTGCAGGACCATGTGGTGTAGCAGTAGATTCAAAAGTTGTTACTATCAACCCATTACCTGTAGTTGATGCAGGTACTAACCAAGCCATTTGTGAAACAAGTGGTAGCATTAACCTTAACGCAACCTTAGGAGGAAGCACAACTGCCACTTGGTCTTCGTCTGGTGATGGAACTTTCAATAACAACAATCCTAATGCTATTTATACGTTAGGAGCTAATGATATTACTAATGGCAGTGTAACATTGACTTATACAACAAATTCAGCCATGGCTCCTTGTAGTAACACATCTGACTCTGTTACCTATACCATAGTTCCATTTACAACAGCATCAGCATCTATTGCGGTTCCTGCTACTGGATGTACTGCTCAAATTACTTTATCAGGAAACGGTTCTGGTCAATGGTCAGCAACTTCAAGTACTGGACATAGTTTTAGTTTTTCTAACGTAAATGACCCTAATGCTACATTTATAGGTGAAAGTGGTGGCACTTACAGTATTACATGGACTATTACAAATCCTTCTCCTTGTGGTAATTCACAAGCCACTTTGGCTAATATTAGTTTCCCTAACTGTGGTAATAATATTGATTTTGATGGTATTGATGATACAGTTTCATTCAATGATAATTTTGATCTTAACGGTCCTTTCAGTATAGAAATTTGGGTAAAACCAAATGCACTTGGAACCATCAAGACTATTTATTCTAAAAGGAATGCGCTTAACTTAAGTACTGGTTTTGATTTAAGATTAGTAAATAATACACTATCGTTTAGATGGAATGGTGGCGGACAAGTTTCTGCAACTGGATTAACCACTAACAGATGGTATCATACAGCTGTTACATTTGATGGTTCAACATATAGGCTTTATGTAGATGGTGTAGAAATAAACAGTAACACAGGTGGTGCTCCTAATGCAAACAACAGAAGATTTTTATTAGGCGCAATGGACAGAAACACTAACATGCCAACTAACCATTTTAACGGTTGGTTAGATGAATTACGTATTTGGAATACAGCACTTACAGCTACCCAAATTCGTGAAATGATGAATCAAGAAATTGAGCAAAATGGTGCAAATGTTAGAGGTTCTGTTTTAGGTTTAGATATTGCTGGATTAACTTGGGCAAATCTTGATGCTTATTATCAAATGAATCAAGCCTTTGATGTTACTGGAGGGCTATTAAATGCAAACCTTGGCGGAATTAATGGTAATTTATTGAACATAAACTCAACGCAGCAAGAAACTTCTCCTCTTCCTTATGTAAGTAATCAAAACGGAACTTGGAACAATCAAAACACATGGTTAAATGGTACTGTACAACAAGTTCCTAACACCAATGGTATTAATGGAACTTCAGTAAACTGGAATATTGTAAGAACTCAGCATGATGTAACGTCAGGAAATAGAGCAACTACTGTTTTAGGTTTACTTGTTGACGCTAACAGATATAGCATTACCAATGACCAACAGCTAAACGTTAGCAAATATTTAAAAATTGATGGTGTACTGGATTTAGTTGGTGAGTCTCAGTTATTACAACCGAATAATAGTATTGTTGACTATACAGGCATTGGACGATTAGAACGTGATCAAGAAGGAACAAGTAACCTATACAATTATAATTATTGGGGAAGCCCTGTAAGTACATTAGGCGCTAGTAACTCTAGAACGTATGCTATTGGAAGTATTCTTTACGATGGCAACAATCCTGTGAGTTGGACTACAGGCTATGATGCTAATGGAGCAACTAACCCTGTTACATTAAGTAGCAATTGGTTATATAATTTCCTAAATGGTGCTATCAATGATTACAGCTCTTGGATATCTATTAATCCCACATCCAATGTAAATGTAGGACTTGGATTTACCTTAAAAGGTAGTGGAGCTGCAACACCAAATCAAACTTACACCTTTAGAGGACAACCAAACAATGGTACTATTACTCACTCAATAAGTGGATTAAATCTTGCTTTAGTTGGTAACCCTTATCCTTCAGCAATAGATGCAAATACTTTTATTGATGATAATGGACCTCTTGGAAGCAGTACATTATTAGATGGCGCACTTATATTTTGGGAGCAAGCTCCATCTAACAACTCGCATTACTTATCTGAATATGAAGGAGTTTACGCATACTACACTAAATTAGGTGGTGTACCATCTGTAACACCTCCTGAAATTAATGGCTCAGGTAATACAGGAAAAATACCACAAAGATATGTACCAGTTGGTCAAGGTTTCTTTGTACTAGCTGATGCTGATGGTGGTACTATTACTTTTAATAACTCTCAGCGTACTTTTGTTAAAGAAACAAGTGGAGCTTCTGTATTTATGAGGTCAAACGGACTTAATTTAAACTCTGAAAACAGTGAAAGTGAAGCATACAATGATGGTATTAAACGCTTAAGATTAAAAGTAACAACCTCTGAAAATGCTGGTAGACATTTATTGTTAGGTTTTACTCCTAATAATGAAGCTACTGATGGTGTTGACTATGGATATGATGCGCAAAATAGAGATCAACTAACCAATGATGCTTCTTGGAGTATAGAAGATAACAATTATATTATTCAAGGTGTTGGCGAGTTTGATGAACTAAACACATATCCTCTTAATATCCATCTAAGCGATCAAGGAAATGTAAGCATCTCATTAACTGATTTAGAAAATTTTGATGAAGACATTGATGTTTTTGTATATGACAGTACTGAAGATAGTTATACTCAAATCAACTACAGTAACTTTAACATTAACCTTGAAGCAGGTGATTATAATGGTAGGTTTAATATTGTATTTGTCGAAGACAATTCACTATCAGTAATTGATACTCAACTTAAAGATATTACTGTAAATTATTTACATAACTCTAATGAGTTATACATTAAAACACCTTCGTCAATCAATGCTAAGCAAATTTATATGATAAATATTGCTGGACAGGTTGTAAAATCATGGAATATGACTAACCTTCCTCTTTCTGATGAACTAAGAATTCCTGTAAAGAACATTTCTGAAGGAAACTATGTAGTAAAAATTGAAACAAATACTAGTTCATACAGTAAAAAAGTTATTGTTAAGTACTAGTTAAAGCACCAAATTTTTAAGTTATTCAAAAAGAGCAAGATATCTTGCTCTTTTTTTATTTTCATGTATTTCGTCGATTTTTTGTGCGTTTAATAGATAAAACTGATTATTTCTTATATATTAGCCTGCAACTAAACATATTATGTTCATTTAACCCCAAATCAAATGAATAAAACTACCTACTTAACACTGCTTGTGTTATTACTAAGCATTGCTGTATTTGCTAATACCAATAGCCAAAACACTAGCAACCAAGAAACTCAATCTAGCACTATACAACGTGTTAGAGTAGACTTTATCACTCCATTAGGTTATACCAGACACCTTTTATTAGGTTTTACTTCTGATAATTCAGCTACTGATGATGTTGATTACGGTTATGATGCCTTAAACATTGAAAACCTTCCCGATGATTTAAGTTGGAGAATTAATGATCAAAACTATATCATTCAAGGTGTAGGCGAGTTTGATATTTCAAAACAATATCCGCTAGGGATGTTTTTGAGCAACTCAGGCGAAGTCCAAATTGCATTGAATTCTCTAGAGAATTTTGAAACCGAAATAGACGTGTATGTATATGATTCCTATTTAAATACCTTTACCTCAATTAATGATAGCAACTATATAAACTCACTTTACAGTGGAGAATACTTAAACAGGTATCATATAACTTTCACCAACGACCTCTCTTTAATCAACTTTGCCAATAGCTCAGCACAATTATCTATTGATGAGTTTGGGTTAGAATCTGCTAGTATTAGATACATAAAAAACACTTCTCAAATTAATGTTGATACACAAAACTCAACCACAATTAACTCATTAAAAGTTTATAGTATTAATGGTCAACTACTTTTTGAAAAGCAAAACATTTTCTCTTCTAGCTTTAAAACTACAATTAACAATATACAATCTAGTACAGTAATTGTACAGATTGAAAACAACAATAAAGCATCTCTTAGTAAACTATTATTGGTGCATTAAAACGTAATCGAAATACTACGAATTAATTAAAAAATTACACTTTATCGGATTTTTTTGCATTTTATGGATGTTTTTTAAAAATTAATTATATATTAGCGCCCTAATAATTCATTAAACACTTAAAACTGATGAAAAAGACTACCCTTCTACTTGTAACGCTACTTTGTTTAGCATGCATAAATGCCAAAGCGCAAACTAGCTTAGAAAAAGCCGAACAATATTTAGATTCGAAAAAAGAAGTTTATTTTGATTTTAAAATAGAAGATGTTTCTGAACTTCAAGAGTTCACAGATAAATTATCTATACTTAATTATGACCCTTCTACTAAAACAGTTTATGCTTGGGCTAATACACAACAATTCAACTTATTTTTAGAAAGAAACCTTAGTTTCAATGTAAACGCAGTAGACAATGAAGCCTATGGTATAGTTATGAGTAATCAGGTAAATACTGTAAACTCGACTGAAGGTTCATACCCATTAACTTTTCCTTTAACTTATTACCCAACTTACGCAGACTATGAAGCTCAAATGTATGCGTTTGCTACAATGCATCCTGATATTTGTGAATTAGTTGATATTGGCGGAACCACTGAAGGTGTAGGTGGTGGAGACAAGCGCTTACTATTTATTAAACTATCTGACAACATCGCTACTGAAGAAGCTGAGCCAAAATTAATGTACACCTCCTCAATGCATGGTGATGAGATTACTGGTTATCCTTTAATGTTAGATTTAATTGATTATTTTATAACTGCTTATAAAACACCATCACACCCAGATAATGCTAGAATTACAAGTCTTATCAATAACTCTGAAATATGGATAAATCCAATGGCAAATCCAGATGGAACATATTACAATAGTGCTTCTAACACATCAGTTGTAAATTCACGTCGAGCAAACGCTAATAATGTGGACTTAAATAGAAACTATCCAGATAATGTTGCAGGAGCTCATCCTGATGGAGAAGAATATCAAATTGAAACCCAACATTTTTTAGCTTTAGCAGAAGATAATCATTTTGTGCTTTCAGCTAATTTTCATGGTGGAACCGAAGTTGTTAACTATCCTTTTGACAATACGCATACAGATCATGCTGATAGCGATTGGTTTTTCTTAGTAAGTAAAGAGTACGCTGTAAACTGTCAAAACAATAGTCCTTCTGGATATATGGACGCTACATATAGCAACTATCAATGGCCAGGAGTTACAGAAGGTGCTGATTGGTATCAAGTATATGGTGGTCGTCAAGATTACATGAACTTTTACAAACAGTGTAAAGAAGTAACTATTGAGCTTTCAAATACTAAAGTGATACCTGCATCACAATTAGATGATCACTGGGATTATAACCGTGAAGCTTTAATTGAATATTTAATACAAGGAACTTACGGTTTTCAAGGATTTGTAAAAGACGCTGTGTCTAATAACCCAGTAGAAGCAACAGTTACACTAGTTGGTCACGATGCTGTAGGCTCGCACACAATAAGTAGCGCTCCTTTTGGAGATTATTATAGACCTGTTAAATCTGGAACTTACGACATCTTGTTTGAAGCTCCATGTTACCAATCTTTTACACTAACAAATCAAACAATTTCTGATTATCAAACTTTAGTACTGTCTGATATTCTTTTAACTCCGTTAACAGCATCAGCTCCTACTGGTTTAACAACTACAGGAACAGACTCAAGCTCAACTAATGCATCTTGGACAGCTTCAACTGCTGATGATTTTGACATTAGATATAGAGTAGTTGGTGCCTCTTCATGGATTGAAGTTACAAGTGTTACAAACCCATATCAAATAAGTGGTTTAGACCCTGAAACAACTTATGAGTTTCAAGTTCGCTCTTATTGTGGATCTAATAATACAAGTTATTCTACTTCTCAACAATTCTCTACAACAGGTGTTAACTATTGTGATGCAGAAGGTGAAAGTGTTGGAGATGAATACATTAGTAATGTCACCCTAAATAGTAGCAGTAATAACACTCAATCAACCACATCTTCAGGGTATTCAGATTTAACAAGCACAGTTTTTACATTAGATTTAAATTCTTCTGGAAACAATATTAGTGTTACCAAATATTGGACAGGTACTCAATACAGAGAAGCCGTATCAGTATGGATTGACTTTAACCATAATGGCACCTTTGAATCGTCTGAAAAAATAATGGAAAGTTCCTCTTCTTACACTACACCTGTAAGTACAACCTTTTCAGTACCTAATGCACCTGATGCTAAATTAGGTACAACAAGAATGCGTGTTATAATGAAGTTTTATAATAGTACAGGAAATACAGCTGACGACCCATGTGAAACATTTAGCTACGGAGAAGTTGAGGATTATACTATTGATATTATAGATTCAACTTTAAACACAAATACATTTAATGAAAACAATGTGTTGATTTACCCAAACCCATTCAACAGCAATATTTCAATAAAATTGAATAACATAAACACAAATATAAATCTTAATGTTTATGATGTTAGCGGACGCTCAGTATTAGATTTAAGAGACTTAACTCCTACAAATAATGAAATAAATTTAACCAATTTAAATTCATTATCTAGCGGAACGTACTTTTTAAAAATAACTGACAGTGAAACAAATACGTCGTTCGTTAAGCGATTAGTAAAGCAATAATATATTAAAACCCTCAAAAAAAGACTGCAAACAATTATGCTTGCAGTCTTTTTAAAAAACTACATATCAGTAAATTACAATTAACAAATGCACTTTATCGATTTTTTTTGCATTTCATGGAGTGTTTTTATATGTTTGTATTGCTTTTAATTAATTAGTTAGTCCCAAACTAAAATTTAACCGCTTATGAAAAATTATACTTTCACAGTATGTAAGTACCTTATAATATTATGTGTACTTTTAGTTTCGACTATTACTTTTTCTCAAACAACGATATATTCAGAAAATTTTCAATCTGGTTTTGGAGGCTGGAGTCAAAACTCTACTGGATCAGGTACAGGACAATGGCGCCAAGGAACCGATTCACCATCCAATGGAGGTGCTACCGGAAACTATTTATATTCAAGACGCTATTCTTCTTATTACAATAACAATACTTTCATTATCGCCACAAGCCCAACAATCGATCTAAATGGCTATACTAATATTACCTTAAATCTAGATATTTGGTATGAAACAGAAGCCGCATGGGATGGTATGAAAATAGAATACTCCCTTAATAACGGTAGTTCATGGAATGATTTAGGTAGTGTAGCAAATTCCAACTGGTATAATGACACTGATGTGAACGCATTTAACAATAATGAAGATGGTTGGTCTGGAGATAGCAATGGTTGGAGAAACAGAAGCTTAAATCTATCTGCTGAAAACCCAAATTTTGAAACCAGTACTCAAGTACGATTTAGAGTTTTATTTGCATCTGATGGTTATTATACTGACAGAGGAGTTGCTTTTGATGAAATAGTGATTGAAGGAGATTTAGCTACTCCTCAACCAGAAATAAACTTGGTCGGAAATGGGAATACCATCAATAATAATGACACAACTCCTTCAGCTACTGATGACACTGATTTTGGTTCTGAATTTGTATCTGTAGGATCTAATGCAAATACATTTACCATTCAAAACATAGGATCAGCAACTTTAAATTTAACAGACCCTTCTCCTTATATTTCAATTTCCGGATTACATCCTGGAGATTTTGCGCTCACTGCAAATCCTTCAGGTTCAATTTCTGCAGGAGGTAACACAACATTTACAATCACATTTTCTCCTAGTGCTGCAGGCTTAAGAACAGCAATAGTAACTATAGCAAATAACGATAGCGACGAAAACCCATATACTTTTAATATTCAAGGTAATGGGTACACTACTGCTCCAGAAATAAACATACAAGGAAACGGAACAACAATAGTGAGTGGAGACACTACTCCATCTCCTTCTGATAATACTAATTTTGGTAATACTAATGTTACAGGAGGAACTATTATAAAAACATTTACGATACAAAACAATGGAAATTTACTAGACTTAAACCTTACAGGCAGTTCTCCTTACGTATTAATTGGAGGTACCAATGCTAGTGATTTTACAGTAACCTCTATACCTTCTAATACAATAGGTTCTAGTAGCAGTACCACTTTTGATATTACTTTTGACCCAAGTGCAGTAGGTACACGTACAGCTACAGTTACCATAGCTAACAATGATAGTGACGAAAACCCTTACACCTTCAACATTGAAGGATCTGGTTCTACAGCTCCAGGAGGTGTTACTAGCGATTTAGAGTTATGGCTTAAAGGAAATGACGGATTAGGCTATACAGATGGACAAAGTGTTAGTTTATGGATTGACCAAAGTAAAGATAACGATGCTACAGTAAACACGCCAGGTCAAGAACCTACGTATTATGATAACCCTTACAGAAATGTAAATTTCAACCCAGTAGTAGAGTTTGACAATACATTTTCATCTTTTAATTTAGATTCTGACTTTTCATACGACAATACCAACACGCAATTTTTAGAAGGTGATGGTGGTCTATACACCCAAGATATGTTTGTAGTTTTAATTCCTGATGACACACAAATAAATGACTCCTTTGGTTTTATGGACACTTTTTGTGGAGATGCTGATACTGGCACAAATGAAACTGATGCAACTGGTATAGGTATGGGTGATTATACTGGTCGTGTTGATAATGAAAGTATTTGTTTTGCTTTGGGAACCTACTCTACTAGTGAAACTGGGGATGGTTACGCCGTTTACGACCAAAATACTTCATATGATAACGTAGGAATTATTAACGCAAGAAACAATACAGCTGTAACACAACAAGAGCTTTATTACAATGCCAACAACATAGAATATGCACAAAACGATGTTGTTGAGTTTTTAAATGTAAGCGACTCAAAATATTGGATTGGGCGTAGTGAAGGCTGGGAAGCCACATTGAATGCAAGAGTATGTGAAATCATCACTTTCTCATCTAGAAAAGACGATGCAAACTTAACACAAGAACGAAACCGTATTCAATCTTATTTAGCTATTAAATATGGTATCACGCTTGGTGTTAATGGTACATCTCATGATTACGTAGACAGTGACGGAACTGTAATTTGGGATGTCAATACAGGAACACCTAGTGAAGACGTGTTTAATTATGACATAGCAGGAATTGGGCGTGACGATGCTTCAGATTTATTACAAAAACAATCTAGAAGTGTTAACAATGATTTAGATGGAGGAACCAGAGGTCAAGGTGTTGTTACAATGGGTATATCTAGCATATATGACACAAATAACTTAAACCCTGACACTCAATTACAAGACAAACAATTTTTGATTTGGGGAAATGATGGTGCTGATTTAGATGATCCAGCTGTAATTGTTGATGTTAACATGAGCTCTAGCATAACTCCAGGTTTATCAACTTGGGTACAATTTAACGGAATAGCAAGAACTTGGAAAGTTGTAGAAAGAGGTGGAGACATTCCTTCTGTTGAAGTCGCAATACTAAGAAGTGCTGTTAGAACAGCTACTCCTCCAGATGGTCGTTATTTAATGTTTATTTCTGACACACCTAATTTTGACCCAACAGCAGATTATAGAGTAATGACTGAAGACGTTAACGAAATTGGCGAGCCAATTGTAAAAGCTAATTATGATTTTGATGGCACTAAATACATTACTTTTGGTTGGGCTCCTGAAAGAGTTTACACCAGATCAGTTTACTTTAACGGAAGTACAGACTACATAGACATGGAAGACGCTGTAGACCTTAATTCTTCTGAATTTACAATATCTGCATGGATAAACAGAGAATCTGGATCAAACAATACATCAATTCTTTCTAAAAGAAATGAACCATTTACTGAAGGTTATGATTTTAAAATATCAAGTTCAGGAAGGTTAAATGTTATATGGGAAAATGGAGGATCAACACAGCAACTTTCATCCACCCAACCAATTCCAGAAGATGAATGGCATCATGTTGCCATTATTTATGGATCTGGTACTGCAACACTATATATTGATGGAGTAAGGGATTCTTCCTTTAGTAGAACTGCTCCAACACCTACAACACAATCATTCTATATTGGAGCTGCAAACAAAAATACTCCTACAGCTTTCTTTAGAGGTAATATTGATGAAGTTAGAATATGGGATGTAGCACTTACCGAAGACCAGTTACGATTTGTAATGAATCAAGAAATAGAAAACAACTCTAGTTTTGTTGGAGGGTCTTACTTTATTAGTCGAGGAATTACTCCTACCAAAAACGATATTGGTACAGTGCCATGGTCTAGCTTAGCTGCCTACTACCCAATGACTAGATATACGTACACAAATACTAAGGATGAATCTGGTAATGGTAATCAAGGTGCATTAAGACATCTAAGAACTGTAGATAGACAAACAGCTCCACTTCCTTATATATCTAATAACAATGGAAGCTGGGACACTAATAACACATGGTTAAATGGATCATTACAATATGCTCCTGGTTCAGTTTCAGCAATGGATAATACCCAAACTATCGATTGGAATATTGTAGAAACTTCTCACAATATAACTATGGATAACAGCTCTCTTCCTTCAGGAAAAAGCAACAACAGATTATTATTAGGTCTTTTTGTTGATAACAATGAACTGACTGTAACAGGAAACAACGCAACACATACAGGAAATGGTGTAACTGTAACGCATTATTTATCTATAGGAAATGGTCAACCAAATGCTAAAATTGACCTTGAAGGTGAGTCGCAATTAATACAAACTATAGATAGTGACCTTGATGTACAAAGTGAAGGTACTTTAGAACGCGACCAACAGGGAACAGCTGATACCTTTACATACAATTACTGGTCATCTCCTGTTGGAAATGGAAGCTCAGTTACAAACAATAATAGCTATACTGTATCAGATGTTATGTACAACGATAATGGCGCAAACCCAATAGTCTTTACTTCTTCAGGATATGATGGATCTAACACCTCACCTGCAGTAACAATTGCTGATTATTGGATTTGGAAATTTGCTAGTCAAGCTTCAGGAGATTATTCATCGTGGCAGCATATACGTCAATCTGGTAACTTATTAGCTGGCGAAGGATTTACTATGAAAGGACCTGGTTCTGGTTCAATATTAACCGACCAAAACTATACGTTCTTAGGAAAACCTAACAATGGAGATATTGGGTTTAGTGGCACAAACGACCTAGACCTAGCGGTTAACAACGACTACTTAGTTGGTAACCCTTACCCTTCTGCCATTGACGCAGTTCAGTTTATTAACGATAATGGCTCAACAATTACAGGAACATTATACTTCTGGGAACATTGGGGAGGAGGTTCTCACGTACTATCTGAATACCAAGGTGGCTATGCTACTTTAAACCTTTCAGGTGGCTTACCAGCTTCTTCTTACGGAACAAACGATCCTGATGTTGGTACTGGTGGTACTCCTGTAAAACGTCCAGGACGATATATTCCTGTAAGTCAAGGATTCTTCGTATCAGCTGATGCTGGTGGAAAAATCAATTTCAATAACGGTCAACGTATTTACCGAATTGAAGACGGAACTTACGATGGAGAAAGTGGGTCACAATCAGTATTTGTGAGACAATCAAGTCCATCTGATAGCGACTATGATACAACAACTAATTCTGTTGGCGGCTCTGACGACAGATTAAAACTAAGACTTGGGCTTAACTCTGTTAATACCATTAGAAGACAGCTGTTACTTACAATTGATGAAAACGCAACTTTAGATATTGATTGGGGTTACGATGGAAAGATAAATGAAACCCAAATTGATGATATGTTCTGGATGATTGAAGGCGAAAAATATCTTATACAAGGTAGTAATGAAGCTAACGAAGACACAGTATATCCATTAGGTATAAAGGTTGAAACTGATGGTATGAACACCATTACTATTGATGCGTTACAAAACGCTCCAGAAGACTTAACAGTTTACATTCACAACAAGATAACAGACGCTTATCATAACTTAAGCGAAGGCGATTTTAATTTTTATTTAGATGCTGGAGAACATCTAGACACTTATGAAATAACCTTTAGTGCAGAAGACTCTGCATTGGGTGTTGAAGACAATGAATTGAATCTAGTAGATGTTTATTATGATAACACTTCCAAAAACATTGTTTTACTAAACCCTGGATTACTAGAAGTTAAACATATGGAAATGCTAAACATTTTAGGGCAATCTATTACAACAATTGACAATATAACTCAGAGCAACAATTCTGAGTATGAAGTTAAGAACTTAAGTACAGGAACTTATATTATTAAAATTCATACTGTGAGCGGTTCAGTATCAAAGAAAGTTTTAGTTAAATAATTTCTCCCAAATCTTTAAAATCTTAACTAAATAAAAAGCCCTGATTTCTCAGGGCTTTTTTTATTGTAAAGTAGTAATTAAATCTTCAAGCGATAGCTGCTGCTGTTCGCCATTAGTCATATTTTTAAGTGTAAATGTATTGCTACTCATTTCAGACTCACCAACAAGCACAACATAAGGTACTGCTCTTTTGTTGGCATAGTTCATTTGTTTTTTCATTTTAGCAGCATCAGGATACAACTCTGCATTAATACCATGAGCTCTTAATGCTTTTATTGCTTTTAAACAGGTTAACGCTTCAGCTTCTCCAAAATTAATACAAAGCACTTTTATACTTTCTGATATAGTTTCAGGAAATAAATTAAGTTCTTCAAGTACCAGATAAATTCTATCTAAACCAAAACTAATCCCTACTCCACTCACATCTTTAAGTCCAAATATTCCGGTAAGGTCGTCGTATCTTCCTCCTCCACCAATAGAACCCATCTTTACACCTTCTGGAGCTGACACTTCAAAAATAGCTCCTGTGTAATAGTTAAGTCCTCTTGCTAAAGTAACGTCTAATTGCAAGTTGGCAGTTTGTAATTTTAATTCTGAAATTGCTGTATTGATAAACTCCAGTTCTTCAATACCTTTTTTACCTTCTTCAGAAACCGAAAGAATAGCTTTTAGTGCTTCAATTTGTTCTGAGAAATCACCTTGTAATTCAAAAAGCGGTTGTAGTTTTTCAATACCTTCTTTAGAAATGCCTTTACTAAGCATTTCCTCTTTTACCTTCTCCTCTCCTATTTTATCAAGTTTATCTAAAGCTACCGTAAAGTCAATGAGTTTATCTTGCGCACCAATAACCTCTGCAATACCTGAAAGTATTTTACGGTTATTGATTTTTATAGTCACTCCTTCTAGCTTTAAAGCCGAAAATACTGCATCGTACAATTGTACAAACTCCACTTCTTGCCAAAGAGACTGCGATCCAACAACATCAGCATCGCATTGGTAAAACTCTCTAAAACGTCCTTTTTGCGGTCTATCTGCTCTCCAAACTGGTTGCATTTGGTAACGCTTAAACGGAAAGTCAATTTCGTTTTGGTGTTGCACTACATAACGTGCAAATGGCACTGTAAGGTCATAACGAAGGGCTTTTTCCGTTATATAATTACCTACATATTTATTTCCTAATTGAAAATAAAAGTCTGCAAAAATGATATTTGTTAATTCGGGGAACTTTAAATTCTCATCATAATACAATTTTTCTCGCAACACATTAGACTTAAGCACTATATTATATATTCTAAATACTATATCTTCTGAAAGTGTATTTAGATTAATAAGCCTTTCGTCAAACTTAATATTCGTAATTGATCTAAGAGCAATTGGAAACTCTTTTAAAAAATTCGACCTGAAACCATCAAAATCAAATTCATCATTATCAACTTCATCTATTGACTTTCTTAAATTAACTAGAGCTGTTTGAATTGATTTAATTAAGTTTTCATTAAAATCTCTTAAAAAATCCCCTGAATTCAAAATCTTAAAAATCAATCGGTCTCCTTCATCTCCATATTTACCCATTAAGGTCTCAGAGTTTTCAAAACTTGGTGTTTCAATAGGTTGAAACCCGAAGTGCTGAAACTGTGCTTTTATAGTGTCAAAAATATAATTGCGTTTTGCTACCTCTATTGGGTTAAAATCTCTTGTGCCTTTTGGTATACTAGGTTTTTGTGCCATGTTAACTTTCTGCGAAAGCAGAAATCTTTTTTAGTGAAACTTATTTAAAGTGCTCTTAGGTCTAAACGTAAGCCAGATAATTAGGTAATATCGCTTACGTTCAACATTAAAACTGACTCGCTTTAAGTCATAATTCAGCACAAAAATATTATATTTTTATAGGCAATGCCAAGTTATTTCAAATTTATAGTAACTTTATTGTGCTTTTGTAGTCTTATACTATAACATAACCCTTTACATGATATCTTAATTTATGTTTTCACTCGCTAAAGAGAATATAAAAATTGCTTTTGACTCTATAAGAACCCAGTTACTACGTACTATTTTAACTATACTTATTATTGGTATTGGTATTATGGCTTTGGTAGGTATTTTAAGTAGTGTATCGGCTTTAGAGAATACTATTTCTAGTGATTTTTCTTCAATGGGAGCCAACACATTTAACTTGCAGCGTTATGAGTTTAACGCGCAACGACAAAGTGGTGGCGAACGTCAAAAAATAAACCCTATTATTAGTTATAGAGATGTAAAAGCGTTTGAAGACGCTTATGACTTTCCTTACACCAGAACATCTATTTCATTTTTTGGCACTTCAACTGCAGAAGCAAAACACGAAAACTTAAAAACCGATCCTGAAGTCGCAGTTTTAGGTGTTAATGAGCATTACATCCAAAATTCGGGTCTTGAAATAGAAAAAGGAAGAGCTTTAAATTATTTTGATGTACACAACAATAACAACGTATGTGTTATAGGTAGCGATTTAGAAAAAGCTCTACTAAGCGATGTTAACCCTATTAATAAAACCATAAGCGTTAGAGGTGCAAAATTTAAGGTGATAGGGGTACTAAAATCTAAAGGGTCTACATTTGGAAACAACCAAGACTTACGAATGCTCATACCATTACAAAAAGCAAGAAGTATATTTACTAGCCCTAATATTAATTACGGTTTAAGCGTTAAAGTTGACAAAAAAGATTTCTTACAAGGTGCACAAGACGAAGCCATCTTATTGTTTAGAAACATTAGAGGTCTTAATCCTATTGAAGAGAATAACTTTGGAATAGAACGTAGCGATGACCTTATTAATCGTATTGGTGAAATGACCAAATACCTTTACTTGGCTGCTTGGATAATAAGTATTGTTACCATTTTTGGGTCATCAATAGCACTAATGAATATTTTATTTGTTTCGGTTTCTGAGCGTACTCGTGAAATTGGAGTTAGAAAAGCTTTAGGTGCTAAACGAAAAACAATAGCGTTTCAATTTTTTATGGAAGCTATTATCATTGGACAACTAGGTGGTATTTTAGGTATTATTCTAGGAACAGGAATTGGGTTGATAGTAGCAACAGTAGCTAAATTTCAATTTGCTATACCTTGGTTAGCGATGTTTAGTGCATTCACCATTGCATTTGTTGTAGCTATAGTTTCAGGATTACTACCAGCTGTTAAAGCAGCAAAACTAGATCCTGTAGAGTCGTTAAGGTATGAATAATTTAGCTGTTAGCTGAAAAATAAAGAAATCTATTTCTTTATTAGGTTTTCGAAATATCTATATAAGTCGCCTTTAGTAATTACGCCTCCTTGTTGTATTAATTTAAATTTATCTAAGGCTTTGTCTTCAGTATAAGTCTTTTTTGCTGTGAGTAACTCAACATCATCAGACAGGAGGTTGTTTCTAAACCAGTCAAAACCTTCGCTCGTTGTTAAGTCAGTAGTCTCATTTTTAATTTTAATAGCAATTAGTTCCATTTCATTCTCTTTAAGATGAAACAAATGCATTTGTTGAGGCGATATATGTTCTAGATAATTAACTTTAGTCAACACACCTTCCCAAACCAAATCACTAAACACATCTAACTCTTGTTCGGCAACTTCAGGTTTATTAACCTTTATGTCTGCCCATTCATCTGCAGTGATAGATTGGGTTGCTAAAAAGTTTATAAACTCTTTATGGAGTTCTTCAAATTGTTCTTTAGTAAGTCTAGCGTATTTCATTGCTAATGTTTTTTGTAATTAAAAAGCCCCAACATAGTTGAGGCTTTTAAAGATATTATTTTTGAATATTAAGCTTCTGCTACAACTTCAAACGGTAAATCTACAGTTACGTCTCTGTGAAGTCTGATTACAGCTTCGTATTGACCTAAACGCTTGATGTTACCACCATTGATAGAAATGTATTTCTTTTCAATAGCATGTCCTTGGTTATTTAAAGCATTAGCAAGGTCTATATTAGTAATAGAACCAAATAATTTATCACCAGCAGTTGCACCAGCACCAGCTTTAGCAGCGATTTTAATTTCTAATCCTTTAAGTAACTCTGCAGTTTTGTTAGCTTCTTCAATAATTGACTTTTCTTTGAAAGCTCTTTGCTTTAAAGTTTCAGCTAATACTTTTTTAGCTGAAGCTGTTGCCATAACAGCATGTCCTTGAGGAATCAAAAAGTTTCTACCATAACCGTTCTTAACTGTTACAATATCGTCTTTAAATCCTAAATTTTCAACGTCTTGTTTTAATATAAGTTCCATAGTTATGTTATTTTATTTTAATAAATCTGCTACATAAGGCATCAACGCAAGGTGACGCGCTCTTTTTACTGCTACAGATACTTTTCTTTGGTATTTTAAAGAAGTTCCTGTTAAACGTCTTGGTAATAATTTACCTTGCTCGTTTACAAAACTTAATAAGAAATCTGGATCTTTATAATCGATGTATTTAATTCCAGACTTTTTAAAACGACAATATTTTTTCGTTTTAGAGGTATCTATATTTAATGGAGTTAAATATCTAATTTCTCCATCTTTTTTTCCTTTTGCTTGTTGTTCAATTGAAGACATAATTTACGCTTTTTGTTTGTTTCTAGTTCTTCTCTTTTCAGCCCAAGCAATAGCATGCTTGTCTAATTTCACTGTTAAATAACGCATAAAACGCTCATCACGTCTAAATTCTAATTCTAACGGAGAAATTACTTCGCCATCTACAGTGTACTCAAATAAGTGGTAAAATCCACTTTTTTTGTTTTGAATTGGGTAAGCTAATTTTTTTAAGCCCCAATCTTCTTTGGCTATCATCTTCGCTCCTTTAGAAACAAGAAAATCTTCGTATTTCTGTACTGTTTCCTTTATCTGAGTCTCAGATAAAACGGGATTTAAGATGAAAACAGTTTCATAATGGTTCATATAAATATAATTTTATAATTAAAAATGGGTGCAAAAATAACTATTATTTCTAATTCTGGCAACATTTTTGAAAGGAAAAATGAAGTTATCGTAATAGTGTTAAAATTTTGTTAAAAGAAACACTTTACCGATGTTTTTTGGTTTTTATCCGAATTTTTCGTACTATTGTCGATATCTTAACCTAAAATATAATAATGTTATGACTTTAAATTGTGTAGTAGTTGATGATTCTGCAATCCAACGATTATCTATTGTAAAGTTAATTGAGAACCACTCCTCACTTAACCTTATTGCAGAATATAGTAGTGCTTTAGAAACAAAAAACGGATTAAATACTCATAAGGTAGACCTTATCTTTTTAGATATTGAAATGCCTGTTTTAAATGGTTTTGAACTTTTAGACGTACTTAACAACAAACCCCAAATTATTTTCGTTACAGGAAAAACAGAATACGCATTTAAGGCTTTCAATTATGATGCTACCGATTATCTGCAAAAACCAATCACTAGAGAACGTTTTAACACTTCTGTTGAAAAAGCATTAGAACAGCATAAATTAAAGCTAGATTTTAATGAAACTGATGGCGAGCACATCTTTGTTAAAAGTAACCTTAAAAAACGTAAGGTATACATTAAAGATATAAAATGGATTGAAGCTCTTGGTGACTATGTAAAATTAGTAACCGAAGAAAATAGCTTAGTAGTATTATCTACAATGAAAGCTTTTGAAAAAGAACTACCTGAAGGTAAGTTTTTAAGAATTCATAAATCGTATATCGTAAATCTTGACAAAGTAGACCGATTTAACAGTAAGAATGTTGAAGTTGGAGCTTATGAAATTCCTTTAAGTAGAAATAAAAAGACACAACTTGTTGATGCGTTAAACAACATTTAAACTTTAATAATTATCGACATTTAAAACTACTCTTACAGGTCTAAAATCTTTAACACTTTGGAAGCTATTATTAATTTTAATAATAGCTTCTTTAGTTTTTGATAGTGACTGTTTTGGTGGTATTTTCACCAAAATATTTTTATGATATAAATTTCTAATCCTAGACACAGGAGGAAACTCAGGTCCTAACACATTATCTCTAAAAACTTGTCGTAATGATTTTGTATACCAATCTGCCGCAAAATTGACTTTATTAAAATCTCTATGCTTCAGTGTAATTTTAATAAGCCTATACAATGGTGGATATTTATAATTATGTCTATCATTCATTTGCTCATTAAACATCTCCACGTAATTGTTAGTTGAGACTTGCTGTAAAATACGATGATAAGGGTTATAGGTTTGAATGAGTACTTTTCCTCGCTTATCGGTTCTTCCTGCTCTACCTGCAACTTGTAACATTAATTGAAAACTACGCTCATGCGCTCTAAAATCAGGAAAATTAAGCATATTATCAGCATTCATGATTCCTACAAGCTTTACATTTCTAAAATCCAATCCTTTGGTAAGCATTTGTGTTCCTACCAAAATATCTATTTCCTGTTGCTCTAAAGCTGTAATTATTTTTTCATAACCATATTTTCCTCTGGTTGTATCCAAATCCATACGAGCTACTTTATGGTTAGGAAACAACGCTTTCACCTCCTCCTCTACTTGCTCAGTGCCAAATCCTTTACTATCAATTTCTACACTTCCACAAGCTTGACATTGCTGCTGCATTGCCATGTGATAGCCACAGTAATGACAACGTAATTCATTTTTATATTGGTGAAAGGTTAAACTCACATCACAATTAGGACATTGTGGTGAATGCCCACAGGTATTACACTCAACAATTGGAGAAAACCCTCTTCGGTTTTGAAACAATATAATTTGATGACCTTCTTCAAGCGTTTCGGTCATTTCTTCAATCATTCTATCACTAAAATGACCATTCATACGCTTTCTTTTGTGCTTATCTTTAATATCGACTAGCTCAACATCTGGCATCATCACATTATTGTAACGCTGATTCAACTCTACAAAACCATACTTATTTTGCATTGCATTGTAATAGCTCTCCAGACTTGGTGTTGCTGAACCTAGAAGTGTTTTTGCTTTAAACATGTTTGCCAAAACAATAGCTGCATCTCGTGCATGATACCTTGGCGCAGGATCAAATTGTTTATAGGATTGCTCGTGTTCTTCATCTACGATAATTAATCCTAGATTATGAAACGGTAGCAATACCGAAGACCGAGCTCCTAAAATTACTTGTGCTTTTGGTGAATTGTCTAACATATTATTCCACACCTCAACACGCTCGTTAACCGAATACTTGGAGTGAAATACCGATACTTGTTCGCCAAAATAGTTTTGCAGCCTATCAACCAACTGAGTTGTTAAAGCAATTTCTGGCAACAAATACAATACTTGTTTGTTTTGTTTTAAAACCTCTTCAATGAGCTTGACATAAATTTCGGTTTTACCTGAAGATGTCACACCATGCAACAGTGTTATATTTTGGCTTTGAAAAGACTGTTCTATTTGTTCTAACGCTTTTTTCTGATGCTCGTTTAATTGTTTTGAACTTTCATTTTCTTCACCTTCATATTGTACTCTATCGGTTTGAATAAAATACTCTTCGAGAATACCTTTATCTATTAAAGCTTTTATAATAGTTGAAGACGCGCCACTTTGATTGGTTAAATCTGAAACTTTAACTGGCTTTTTGGTTTGTGCAGAAATTGAAAACAAGGCTAACACAACTTCTTTTTGTTTGTGCGCTCTTCCTAATTCTTCTAACAAATTTTGAAGTGCTTTTTCAGAAGAAAAACTAGAATGTAATTTTACATAACGAACTAGTTTAGGCTTGTACTTTTCATAAATTTCTTCTTCAACAGTAATTGCATTTTTTTCGAGTAAACGCTTTATAACAGGAAGTACATTTTTTTTATCTAAAATAGACATCAAATCCTGAATCTTTAATGATGACTGATGGTGTAACGCCTCATAAACCAAAAACTCATCGTCTTTTAAGTCTTCATCATTAACAATCCTATCTTTATTTTTTGTGATTATAGTTTCACTTTCCAACAAAAATGCACTTGGTAATGCTGCACGCATAACTTCACCTACCGAACACATATAATATCTAGAAATCCAATGCCAATGTTGTAATTGAGTTTGCGTTACCACAGGTGTTTCATCGAGTATTTGATGAATGTCCTTCGCCTCATAAACCACTGGAGCAGTATTGTGAACACTATACACAATAGCTGTGTAAATTTTAGATTTACCAAAAGGCACAGACACACGCATACCAGATTTTAAAAAATTGGCTTCGGCTTCAGTAATACTATATGTAAATAGTTTTTCTAAAGGAATTGGAAGTATGACGTCTATAAAATTTGGCATAAGCCAAAGGTAAACTGTTTACACAAAAAAACCATCTCAAATTGAAATGGTTTTTTTACTCTACTAAAGTATTGACATTTACTTACTAGTCCCTTAACTAATTTCACACACAAACTTTATTATCTTATTTTAAAAAAAAAAGCGACTTAATTCCCCTTCTTATTATCGATTTTAAATAACTTTTTTAGCGAAGAGGTGTCTTTCTTTTTCTCTATTACTTGATCTGAAGTTACTTTGGTTTTTACAGTTCTTGTTGCACTTCTTCTTCCTCTTGCAGAATTTTTATTATCATTAGTACTCTCATTAGTTTTTATAACATTAGGAACACTAGCCGAAGTGCCTCCAGACTTTTTATGTGCCAAGGCTCTTAAAACTGCAATTTTAGTATCAAAATCTCCTGAATATAATTGATCATAAATAGCAATTGCATCTGTAAATTTGTTTTGTTCTTCATATATCCAAGCCAATAGCAGCAACTCATTTCTTGTAGATTTTACATTCGCTTTATATGGATTCACATCTAAACTTCTATTAATATCTGCTGCGGCTTCTTGTAAATTACCTAATTTAAATTGTAATTGCGCACGCATGAAATAAGATATAGAGTTTGGAGTTAAAGCAACTTGTTGATTGTAGGCTTCTAAATCAGTTTCTTTAGCATGTTCTCTAGCGATCAACATTTTACTAACACGCAAGCTTTCTAAAAACTCAAAATAAGTATTGCAACTATAAATTAATTCGTACTCTAAAGCTAAAACTAATTCCTTTCTTGCTAACTGACCTTTGTAAAATTTCTGATTAGGGTCTTCTTCAACTATTTGTGCATCAATTTGAGCTGCATACTTAGTTAATGTTTCTCTAAAACATGTTTTATATGTATTTTCGGTAAGTCTTCGTTTTAAATTTTCTTGCTCAATGCAATGACACATATCGTCTTTAAAAGCTGCTTTGTAAGATTGTGCATAAATACCATTAACGCTTAATAAGAAAAAGCATACCATCAAACTAAATTGTTGAATTGTAAAGTATAATCTACTCCTTTTCATCTTCCTCTTCTTTTGTGCCAACAAAGTAAGTCTTGATGGTAATTCCACAATACTTCAATGCTTTTTTTGCCTTGTTTAAATTAAGTGTCGCTTTGGCTTGTCGCATAAATGGTGCATCACTGATATCATCTATTAAATCAGGTACAATTTGTAAAAGGCTATCCACATCTTGTTCTGCGTGTTCAACAAGTTCATCTTCAATCTCAGCAGGAATTTCAACTCCTGCATTAACCAAACTATCATAAACAAAAACTTTATGATACAGCTCAAATGTATTGTTTACAAACGCATCAACACTCTCTACCTTAGAAGCTCTTTTTGGTGGCTTGATTCGTTTTTGAGACCAACTAAGCATTGGCAATAAAAAAACAAACACAAGGCATAGGGCTATTCTATTTTTAAAACTTACTTTTTTCATAAGAAACTGTTTTTACTGTTTTATAATGCGTTTGGTGTAAACTCCTGATTGGTTTGATAGCTTTAAAATGTAGATACCAGAATTTAAACTTGATACGTCTAGATTATTCCTGTAGTTTAATAATTGCTCAGCTTTGATAAGCTTTCCATTAATATCAAATAATTGTAATGCAAAGTCTTGTTGAGTTGTATTTTCAATCGTTAATTCATCTGTAGCAGGAATTGGATATATATTTATTTCTTCAAAAGCCACTTCTTCATCACTCAACGTAAGACAATCTGGATACGTTCTTCTATCTCTTGTTGAATTCACCCAAGACCCAAACAAGAGGGATTGAGTTATCATTTCTATTGGGTTTCCTTCTTCATCATTTGTTATTAACTCTCTACTGTTCGTTTCATAACTAGATGAAGCGGTATTCCAGTCTGATTTTAGAGTTTCTATCAAAAAGTGATTAGCGTCATAAGTAAATACTTCTAAAACATCATTTACCCATTGTTCGCCTTCCCAATCTTCAAGTGTAGATTGAGTTGCTAATTGATTTGTGTCATAAACATAAGTTTGTCGGCTTCGATGTACCCAATCGTCTCCAACAATATCCCAATCGTAATATAGAATGTTATCAATCCGCTCAAAATTATTATACTGAATAACATTTCTACCTGTATTAACATAAGTATCTGTTGCACTCACATAATCTTGATAAATTACTTCGTAAGTCATCGCTTGGGTATCATATTCTTCAATAATTACCTCCACTAAAACCCATGCTTCATTTTGCCATTCGTAGTTATGTGTTGTGGTTAAATTTTCAGAATTATATATATATGTAGTACGCAATTGATTTTCCCACGAATTGCTTTCAACATTCCAAAGCTCATTTATATTTTCTAATGGTTCATTGTTTCCATTATAGGTTATTGTTAATCTTGAACTATCAACAAACAAACCTGAACCAAAATCTAGAACCTGAGACTCTACTAATGTTGGCATACAATTTTCGTTAAAAGTGTACTCTATATTTGAAAAATGCAACCAACTACCTCCATTCCAAATATCAATATCCCAAGTTTCTGGAATATTGAAAATTTGCTCTTGCGCATTAGAATAGATACTTAAAAAAAGTAGCGTAAAAAATAACTTTAACTTCATGAAATTGCCTTTAAAAATAAATTAACACCTAAAGCAAATACTTATTTCGGCAAAAACCCATAACCAACTTATTATCGTTAGCTTTGAGTATATTAACGTAAAAACAGTCGGTTTTTCTGACAATAAATTGCTACTTTTAACCAGCTATTAGTTAACTATTAAAATGAAAAATAGTTTATTCTTATTCTTTTTAATGCTTTCATCATTTTGTGTTTCTCAAAACAAAATGCTTGATTCGTTAGAAACTGTTATCAACAACTACAAACAAGAAGATACTACTTACGTAAATTTAAGATTGAAATTTGCCGCAAGAAAAATGTATTTAACACCATCAGACACTAGTTGGTTAGGGTACAATTTAAAGACTTTAAAAATCTCAAAACAAAACAACTATACAAAAGGAATAGCTGTATCTTACAACAACATAGGTATTATTCAGCATTATTTTTTATCAAATCCAGTAAACGCTTTAAACTACTATCAAAATGCTTACGCATTAATTGAAAACAACCCTAAACTTGAAAAATATGCCGTAGGAGTACTAACTAATATTGGCCTCATTAATTACGAACAACAAGAATACGACAAGGCATTGAAGAGTTTTAAAACGCTACTCCATTTTCCTGAAAACAAAGCCAATACATTTTTTAACATTGGCAATATTTATGGTCAAACAAAAGAGCTCGATTCGTCCATTTACAATTATAAAAAAGCTATCATAGAAGCCGAAAAAAGCAACTCTAGCAGCCTATTGATAGCTAACACCAAAAGCAATTTAGGTTTAGTACAAACTAATGCTGGATACTTAGAAGAAGGCTTAAAAAACACTATAGAAAGTTTAAACATAATTGAGCAACATAATCTAGAGATTTTAAAAGTAGCTGCTTATACTAATGCTGCAGAAGTATACCTTAAAAACAATGCTATAGAAAAAGCCGAACATTATGCCACAAACAGCTTAAAGCTAAATGAAGCCTTAAATAGCTTAGCTACAAAAAATAGTGCTTTAGGCACTCTTGCAAATGTTTATGAAATAAAAGGCGATTACAAAAACGCACTAACAACATACAAACAACATATTATTTTAAGAGACAGTCTTATTAATGCCGATAGAAAACTTGAAATTTCACGAAAGGAAATTCAATTTGAAGCTGACAAAGACCGAGCAATTGCGCAAGTTGAAATTGAACGTCAAAAGTCAATAAAAAATGCATCAATAATTGGTGGTAGTGCTTTTATAGCAATTTCCCTTATCGGTTTTATGCTTTATAAACGTAAGCAAGAAGCAGTTTCAAAATCTAAAGAAGCTGAGTTTAATGCTAAGGTTTCTGACACTGAATTGAAGGCGTTACGCTCGCAGATGAATCCGCATTTTATTTTCAATTCCCTAAACTCTATTGGAGATTATATTTTAAAAAACGACACGCAGTCTGCTAGTGATTACCTGAGTAAATTTGCTAAACTAATGCGTTTGACCTTAGAAAACTCAGAAAAAAAAGAGATTTTATTAAGTGAAGATATTTCTCTTTTAAAAACTTATATGGATATTGAGCGTAAGCGGTTTCAAAATAAATTTAATTACACAATACAAGTTGACGAAACCATAGAAACTGACGAAATTTTGGTTCCTCCCATGATTCTTCAGCCATTTATTGAAAACAGTATTATACACGGTTTATCGCAAATTGAAGAACCTGGAAATATAACCATCAGCTTTAAAAAAGAAAACAATATGCTTATTTGCAGTGTTGATGACAATGGTGTTGGTAGACAAACTATTGAACGTAATATGCCAACTAAAAAATCGTTAGGAATGACTATTACCAAAAGTAGAATTGAAATCATCAATAAACTAAAGAACACCAATGGAGATGTAAAAATTATAGACAAAGAAAAAGGCACGAGAATAGAAGTATCTCTACCAATACATCTTGCCTACTAAAACATGATAAAAACAATAATAATAGACGACGAAGCACATTGCGTTGAAAGGGTTTTGAGCCTTATTAATAGACACCCAAATACTTTTAATGTACTTACAACATGCAATACTGTTGAAGAAGCATTAGAAGTTGTTACTAAAATGGAACCAGACTTGGTGTTTTTAGACATTAAAATTCATGATAAAACAGGCTTTGATTTTCTTAGAGGTATGAGTAAGATTAATTTCAAGGTGATTTTTACAACTGCTTTTGACAATTATGCTATTAAAGCATTTAAGTTCAGTGCATTTGATTATTTATTAAAACCTATAGATGCTGACGATTTTAACGATGCTGTGAATAGACTAAAAACTAGTTTACATGAAAGTAATATTGAACATCAAATTCAAAATTTATTTAAAAACCTAAAACAAGATCAAAAAAAAGTTATAACAATTCCAACGCTATCAGGCTTTGAAACTCTAAAAGTAGAAGATATTATACATCTAGAAGCAGACACGAGCTACACACATATTTTTACCAACGAAGGCAAAACTATGGTTTCTAAACCAATTAAGTTTTACGAAGATTTACTGGAAGACAATTCATTTTTCAAAACCCATAAATCTCACTTAATTAACCTAGAACATGTAAAAAAATACTACAAAGGCAAACAAAGTTATGTTGTAATGTCTAACAATTCAAAAGTGCCCATTTCTGTAAGACGAAAAGAAGAATTTTTAAAACACTTTAGTTAATCATTTTTAATGTTGTACTTTCTCAATACATGTAGAGAAGCATTAAGTTCATAACCTAATAATAAAATATTGGAGTTTAACCATAAGTACAATAACAGTATTAACAAAGCTCCAATAGAACCATAGAGTTCATTGTATTGCGAAAAGTTATTTATGTAAATACCAAAAAGGTAAGACGTTGATATTATTAATAAAGTGGTTAATAATGCGCCTATGGAGAAGAAACGAGATTTTCTACCTTCTTTAGTTCCAAAATAGTACAAAGTAGCTGTTGCTAAATACACCATTAAAACAAAAAACATGTATTTTGCAAATACAATCCATCCCAAACCTGAGTCACTCTCTAAGACATCTTTTCCTGTAATGCCTTGGTATATGGGTTGTATCACATAAATTTGAAAGTATCCAAACACTGCAACAGTTAGCAATACTAAAAATGCTAAGATTAAAGCAATCCCTAGTGCGTAGAGGTATTGCTGAAACACATTTCTTGTGAGTTGTTCATGATAAGAATTTTCAAAACCAGAAAACACTGCATTTACGCCATTTGCCATTAGTAACATAGACAATAAAAAAACCGATGATAATAAACCAGCTCCTCCACTTCCGCTAATGTTTTCAAAAATATTTGAGAAGAAAAAATCTGATGTTTGAGGAGGTAAAAACGAATTTAGAAACTGCTCAAACTTAATTTGAAAATCGTCAATAGGAATGTATGGAATTACAATAATGACAAACAGTAAAAACGGGAAAATAGCAGTAAAAAAACTAAAAGCAATTGCACTTGCTCTTGTTGTTAGAGCACCTTTTACAATTCCCATAAAGTAAAGCTCCATTAAATCATAAACAGATAAGCCTTCAAGACCTGGCAATTTTATCTGTTTTAAAAACCTAACAAGCAGGTTGATTACTGGTAACTTTTCAAGTTTATCTTCAATGGGTTTGGTCATTGATTAGAAGCTTTTTTTAATTCTTCATTAATTTTAAATTTCCAAGCTATTAACTCAGCCTCATTATTTCCAAAAGCAGTTTGGGTGTAAAGATTATACACTTCTGTTTCATAAGCTTTATTTATTTCCTTGTACGCATCGCTAGCATACTTAACCCAATTATTATAGTCATCAACTTGTTTTTCTTTAAACGACTCTCTTAGTTTAATTGAATAAATTTCTGTTAAGTCAAAATGAATATTAACCAAATCTAATCCTTTGTTGGTTCTATAATCTGGTTGAACCCAAGAACACTCAGTATTAAATTCAGTTTCAACTACAAACCTCCCTTTATTGGATAAAAACTTAGTAAAATCAAAGTAAGCGTCAATATACAAACACGTATAAAACGGATAACTAAGCTTTGGAGCATCTTTAAAATCATCCCAATTTAAAGTACGGTTATCACTCCATAATATTTCTTTTTCAAACGGAGTAACATCATCAATCTTATAAACTTCAAAATCTATTTGATGACACGTGCTAAAACCTGGAAGCTTATGGTTAGTAATTTTAACCACATTTCCTCCAACTGACCTAGACTTATCTTTTGCTATATTAATAACAGTTTCATAGCCACAGTCTACTGACATGCCTCCATCTCTTATCTTAAAGTCTCCAATTTTTACTCGCTTAATACTATCAGGAATATTCACTCCTTCTTTAAAAACCACAACACTTGCGTTAGACTCTAATGCAGTTGTAGTTACATACAAATTGTTTTCCTTAACGCTCATTGCAGATTTACAACCTAAAAACAGAATGCTCAAAAAAACAACAGAAAAAAAATTCCTCATTAGTCTACAGCCTTTAAACTTAAATCCATGTTATAAACTGAGTGCGTCAATGCACCTGATGAAATATAATTAACACCACAAAGTGCATATTGCCTAACAGTTTTTTCGTTGATACCACCAGAAGATTCTGTTAAACATTTATCTCCTATTAGCTTTACAGCTTTTTTAGTGTCTTCAAAATTAAAGTTGTCAATCAAAATTCGGTAAACACCATCACTTTGCAAGATTTCTTTAATTTCATCAAGATTTCTAGCTTCAACAATTATTTTTAAATCTCTTCCTGTGTCTTGTAAATATTGCTTGGTTTTTTCTATAGCTTTAGTAATTCCTCCTGCAAAATCAATATGGTTATCCTTAAGCATAATCATGTCATAAAGAGCAAACCTATGGTTTTCGCCTCCACCAATTTTTACAGCCCATTTTTCAAGAGCTCTAATTCCTGGTGTTGTTTTTCGAGTATCTAAAATTTTGGTTCCTGTACCTTCGAGTAAGTCTACAAACTGTTTTGTTTTGGTTGCAATAGCACTCATACGTTGCATAGAGTTAAGCACAAGTCGTTCTGCCTTTAAAATAGATTGCGAAGACCCTTCAACATAAAACACAATGTCTCCCTTTTTTACATTACGACCATCGTTGATAAACGTTTGCACTTTTAAGTTTTTATCTACATGCTTAAATATAAGTTTCGCAAACTCTACACCAGCTATTATCCCATTATCTTTCACCAATAGTTTAGCTTTTCCTTTAGCTGTAAGTGGAATACATGCTAGTGAGCTATGGTCACCATCACCAACATCTTCTCTTATGGCATTTGCAATTATTAAATCTATTTCGTTATTGAATTGTGCTTCGGAAATCATGATTTTAGTATTTAATGTAAAAATAGCAATAGATTTTCGAATTACGAATTATGATTGCTTATTTAAAGCATCAAAAATTGTAAATTTGGCATATGACCATAAAACTCTTAGCCATAGGCAAAACAGATAGCAAAGCGCTTCAATCATTAATTGACGAGTACACAAAGCGTCTTGGGTTCTATATTAAGTTTGAGCTTGAAATTATACCAGATATCAAAAACTCAAAAAACCTAAGCGAAACACAGCAAAAGCAAAAAGAAGGCGAACTTATTTTAAACAAACTTAACCCAACAGATGTATTAATTTTACTTGACGAAAAAGGAAAACAACTAGATTCTGTTGCTTTTGCCAATTACTTACAAAAACACATGAACTCAGGCATTAAGCAGCTTGTATTTGTAATTGGTGGACCTTATGGGTTTTCAGAAGAAGTTTACAGCAAAGCAGCAGGCAAACTATCTTTATCTAAAATGACTTTTTCGCATCAAATGGTACGATTATTTATGGTTGAACAACTCTACAGAGGCTTTACTATTTTAAGAAACGAACCTTACCATCATAGATAAAAAAAGATGCCAAATGGCATCTTTTTTTTATCTGTTATTGCTTTATTTACAAGTTGTTTTTCTTTTATGCTTAGTTAATAATAGAGAGTTTACGATCGTAAAACCCGATATAAGGAACAAAAACATATATTTCCAATTATCATGATCTTTAAACAAAAATGAATTAACAAGTATTAAAGCTGCCCAAACAATTGCGTTTATAAGTATTATTTTTCTCATACTTATAGGACGTCAAAAACAACAAAATGTTACAAAGACTACTCTAAGCCCAAGCTTTTAATGTATGCTTTATTGTTTGATGGTCGACCTAAAAACTCTTCTACAACCTCATCAACAGGTCTTTGACTTCCGTTGCTAAGTATTAATTTTCTGTATTTAACTCCTGTTTCTTGATCTCTCAATCCGTTTTCCTCAAAAACTGTAAACATATCTTGCGCATACACTTCAGACCACAAGTAACCATAATAATAAGTTGGGTGTGTATTAATATGAATCCAGCTTGCTTGAGGGTGTGTTCCTTCAACATACCAATCCATTACATTCATTTCATTATCAATATGTTTCCATAACTGGTCTGTATCTAATGGTTGATTTGGATCATATTTATCGTATAAATTCATATCATAAATACAACGTCTTAGTGATCCTTGTGCTGAAAGACCTGAAGATACATTTTTTGCGTTTACCATATTATCAAACAACTCTTTAGGAAAAACCTCTCCTGTTTTATAATGTTTTGCAAACGAACTTAAGATGTCGTAATCCCAAGTCCAGTTTTCAAAAATTTGAGACATAGCTTCAACAAAATCAGATTTTGTACCTTCTTGTAAGCTGTATTCCCCTTCGTAAGACATAGAATCCATTATATGTCCAAACTCGTGAAACAAAGTATTTAATTCATTATGACTTAATAATGAAGGCATTGTTTCGGTTGGTTTTGTAAAGTTTCCTAATAACATTGCTACAGGAACTTCATAACCTTCAGCTGTTTGTTTTCCAGATGAAAGAGGCACACAGTAAAACCAGGACTCTTTATTTGGTCTTGGATATAAATCTAAATAAAAACGTCCTTTCAATTTATCGCCTTCATACACTTTATAAGCTTCAACGTCTTCATGCCATACTGTAGCAGTTTCATCTTTTTTAAACTCAAGACCTAATAGCTCTTGATAAATATCAAACAATCCACCTAAACACGCATCCATTGGTAAATATTCGCGTATTTTTTCGTTGTCTACTTTATAGTTGTTTTTTAATATTTCGTTTTTATAAAAACTTAAATCCCAAGAATTAATAGGCAAGCTCTCATCAATCCCAAAGGCTTTAGCTCGTTGTGCTTTTAAAACCTCTATATCGTTAATTGCTTTCTCTTTAGATTCCGCTACTAAACCGTTTACAAATTCCCAAACATTTTCAGGGTTTTTAGCCATTTTATTCACTAAGTTATATTCGGCAAATGAGTTATAACCCATAAGCTGTCCTAATTCATAACGCTTTTTAACCAACTGCTCTAACACATCAAGGTTTTTATCTGCTCCTCTATTTGCATAAAGTTTATCAAACTCTTTTCTAGTAGATTCTTCAACTGCATTATCCATAACAGGACCTCTAGTTGAAGACATTACTGGAATTTCGTAACCTGCTTCGGTTTTATACGTTGCTTTAAAACTTTCAGGTAAACCTTTAGCTCCTTTTTCATCTAGCTTTAATACCAAATCTGCAGTATTCATGTTTGTAGAATACTGAGATGTCAAATCAGTAATTTCAGATCGTAAAGCTTTATATCTTTCAAGTTTTGCTTCGTCAAGATTAACACCAGATTGCTCAAAATTTTCAATCACACCATCAACAAATCGCTTTTTACGATTTTCTAATTGAGTGTAGGCATCAGAATCCTTAAACTTCTTTAACTGTGCAAATAACGCTTTATCTGCTCCTAACACTGTCATTAATGAGTCTATCTTTTGTGAAGACGCTAAACCTTTTGCTCTTGTTATTGAATCGGTTGAAGTCCAGTACATCAAAAACGCATTACTATACGCTTTAGACAATTCATTACTAACACCATCATAAGCTTCAAATGTATTAGCTAATGTAGGAGTGCTTCCTTTTTTAATCTCTTCAATGACTTGTACAGAGTTGTCAATAGTAACATCTACATACTCTTCAATAGCAGCTCCTGTTACATTTGCAAAATCAAACGGTTGGTTTAATTCTACATTAAATGGATTATCGGCTGATAGTTCTTTTTGTGGTTTTTCTTCTTTATCGGAACAACTCATAAGTAATATTAGTGAAAGTGAAAATGAGTAAACTAGTTTTTTCATAAAAAATGTGTTATTGTTTCAACAAAGATAACATTCAAAAACTATTATTTACTGTTAAAAATTCATACAGGTATTCTGTTTTTGTTTCAACGTATATAATTGTACTTTTGGTTGAAATTAAACACTAAGAAATGCAACTTGTATTTGCCACCAACAACCTTAATAAACTCAACGAAGTACAAAAGCTTATTCCTGACACCATACAATTATTAAGTTTAAAAGATATAGGTTGTTTTGAAGACATTCCTGAAACTCAAGACACCATTGAAGGCAATGCGATACAAAAAGCCGAATACGTTAAGCAACATTATGGCTACGATTGTTTTGCTGACGATACTGGTTTAGAAGTTGAAGCTCTACAAGGTGCTCCTGGAGTATTTTCGGCTCGTTATGCAGGACCACAACGTGATGCAAACGACAACATGGATAAGTTACTACTGAACTTAAAAGACAAGCCTAACAGAAATGCTCATTTTAAAACCGTTATTGCTTTAGTATTAAATGGAACTCTAAACACCTTTACTGGCATTTGTGAAGGTTGCATTACCGAAACCAAATATGGTGATTCTGGTTTTGGTTACGACCCAATTTTTAAAGCTAGCGGTTATGACAAAACCTTTGCTGAAATAACTCTGGAAGAAAAAAACAGTATTGGACATAGAGGAAAAGCTGTTTCCCAATTGATTTCTTTTTTAAACAATCATTAAAACGCCATCTATTGCTAGCTTTAAAAAAATCATAATAATTTAGACTTCTTTAGAAAAGAATAGAAAAAATGCGTATACTAGTCCAAGCCAAAAAATAAGATTATGAACTATTTTAAAATTATCGCTTCAATATTATGTATCTCAATGATTACTTTGAGTTCTTGCAAAGACAAAGCTAAACCTACCACTTCTCAAGACACTGAAGCAACCACAAAAACATCTGAAGCACCTGAAAAAAAGAAAATTACTGCTGCTAATTTTTTCCACTACATCTGTAGTAGTGGTTGTATTAATGGAGCTGCTGTTGCTGGAAATTGCAGTAACTGCGGAAGCGTGTTAGAGCACAATCAAGCTTATCACAATAACACGAATAATTCAACAACACATAATACACCTAACACCAATACTCCTGCTACAACTTTACCTATAACCACACCTACAACAACACAAAAAACTGAACCAAGCCAAAACGCAAATGGTGTATGGCATTACACTTGTAATAATGGTTGTGCTGGAGGTGCTGGTGCTGCTGGAAGCTGTAGTAACTGTGGTAATGCTTTAGCTCACAACAGTGCTTATCACCAATAAAACACAACCGTTTTAAACGTCTATATACTAAAAAATCCAGCGTTGGCTGGATTTTTTTATACTTATAATTTCGGTTTGATTATTTAATTACTGAGTTTTTTGCTTTCTCTATAGCTTCAGCATATTTTGCATCTGCAGTTTTATCAACCATTCCAATAAACATCAAAGAAGTTTCATCATCAATTCCTATACAGTACATTTCAACATTAAGATCAGATCCTTCTGCTTCAGTAGTTCCTTTCATGTATAAAACCTTTACACCATTAATTTCAGTTTCACCTTTATCTTTAACGTCCATTTTGTCACCTACATCATTTTTCATTTTTTCTTTTGAAGTCTCATAACCTTCAGGAGTTAACATAGCCATGATAACAGCTTTTGGGTCTTCAGAGACATAGGCGTTTGTGCTTACCTTACTAAATAATTCGGTGTTCACATCCATTTCAATAGTTTGGCTCATTAACTCCATCATTCGAGTCATCTTCTCTTGGTCTGCATCAGACATCGTTGTTTCTTGAGCTTGAACATTAAATGCCATAAATAACATGGCAAAAACAATACATAATTTCTTCATAGTTATAGTTTAAAGAACCGAATATAACAAAACCAATAGTCATAAAAGACGTTAATGATTTATTTTTTAAACTTAATGTTCAACTACACATTAACTTAGGTTATATTGTTTATTGGAATATTAGTGTATCTTTGCCGCTTGAAACGCAAAAAGATGCGTTGTAAATTCCTCAAGGTGAGGATGTGTTACCAAGAAGTTTCAGGTTAAGTATGTCGATTCGCTTCTGTTGTAACACTACATAACATAATCGAATACTTACAAAAAACGAATGAGCACATTCCAAGATTTAGGTCTTAATGACGACCTATTACAAGCTATTATTGATATGGGTTTTAAAAACCCTAGTGATGTACAAGAACAAGCAATCCCTATTTTATTACAAGAAGAACGTGATTTAGTAGCACTAGCGCAAACAGGAACAGGTAAAACCGCAGCATTTGGTTTTCCTATGTTACAAAAAATTGATATTGAAAGCAGAACCACTCAAGGGTTAATACTTTCTCCTACTCGCGAACTTTGTTTACAAATTGCAAACGAATTAAACCTATATGGTAAATACTGTAAAGGATTAAATGTTGTTGCCATTTATGGTGGAGCAAGCATTACTGACCAAGCTAAATCGGTAAAAAAAGGAGCACAAATTATTGTAGCAACTCCTGGTCGTATGAAAGACATGATTAGCCGAAATATGGTTGATATTTCTAAAATTGAATATTCAGTTTTAGATGAAGCTGATGAGATGTTAAATATGGGATTCTATGAAGATATCACTGACATTTTATCACACACACCAAAAGATAAAAGCACTTGGTTGTTTTCGGCTACAATGCCAAAAGAAGTAGCCACTATTGCTAAAAAGTTTATGCATAGTCCTATAGAAATTACCGTAGGAAGCAAAAACGTTGGTAGTGACCAAGTATCTCACGAATACTATTTGGTGAATTCAAGAGATAGATATGCTGCCTTAAAAAGACTAGCTGATGCTAATCCTGACATTTTCTCGGTAGTATTTTGTAGAACAAAGCGCGACACTCAAAAAGTTGCTGAGAAACTTATTGAAGATGGTTATAATGCTGGAGCACTTCATGGTGATTTAAGCCAAAACCAACGTGATTTGGTTATGAAATCGTTTAGAAACAACCAAATACAAATGCTTGTTGCTACTGATGTAGCTGCTCGTGGTATTGACGTTGACGACATTACACACGTTATCAACTACCAGTTACCTGACGAAATTGAAACCTACACGCACAGAAGTGGTCGTACAGGTCGTGCAGGAAAAACTGGAGTATCAATGGTAATTGTTTCTAAAAGTGAATTAAGAAAAATAAAAAGTATTGAACGCATCATTAAAAAGAACTTTGAGCAAAAAGAAATTCCTAGCGGAATGGAAATTTGCGAAGTACAATTAATGTCGCTAGCCAATAAAGTTCACAATACTGAAATCAACCATGAAATTGATGAATACCTTGAAAACATCAATCAATTGTTTGAAGATACTACCAAAGACGAACTAATCAAAAAATTCTTTTCAGTAGAGTTTACACGTTTCTTTAATTACTACCAAAAAGCCAGCGACCTTAATGTTTCTGCACAACATAGTAGCGAACGCGATAGCAGTAACGATGGCAACTCCACTCGCTACTTTATAAACGTAGGAAAAAAGGATGGCTATGACTGGATGAGTTTAAAAGATTTCTTAAAAGAAGTTTTAGAACTTGGTAGAGACGATGTCTTTAAAGTAGATGTAAAAGACAGTTTTTCATTTTTTAATACTGAAAAAGCATTACAAGAGAAAGTATTATCGTTTTTTACCGACTTTAAATACAACGGACGTTTTGTAAACGTTGAAGTATCTGAAGACAAAGGACGAGGCACTAGCAGACGCAAAAGACGACGTGATGGTGGTGGAAAAAACAGACGTAGCGACAAACCAAGATCAGAAAGACGCTCAGGTTTTAATAACGATTCTGGGAACAGAAGTAGCAGAAGAAAATCTGAAGGAAAATCAAGACGTTCAGAGAGTTCAGGAAGCGGCAAAATGTCATCACGTCCAAGACGATCAAGACGTTAATGATTTTAAACCTTCTTGTTAATTTTTAGTCAAAATTTTTAAGTATAATCTTATAAATGTTTTTTGTTTAGTACTTTTATATCATAAATGATTGCTATGAGGTATTATTATATCACTATTTTACTCTTTTTATTTACAACTCTAGGATTTTCGCAAGACCCTACTACAGTTAAAGGAACTGTTGTAAGTTCTAGTACTGGTGGTATTTTAGAAAGTGTAAATATTGTTAACCTCAACCAAGTTGTGGGTACCTCAACCGATGACAAAGGTCGTTTTGAAATTAAAGCCGAAGCCAATGACACACTACACTTGTCATACTTAGGTTACAAGTCCATTAAAGTACGTGTTACTAACGACTGGATAAAATTTGGAGACACTCAAATTGAGTTAACCGAATTGGCATTAGCGCTTGAAGAGGTTGTAGTTAATCAATTACAACTTACTGGCTATCTAGAAGTTGACATAAAACAAATGCCTATAAAAACCAATTATAGATATAGCATTTCAGGTTTACCAAATAAAGGTTATGAAGCAGGAAATAATTCACCTAACGCTGTAAACAAGGTGTTAGGTGCTATTTTTAATCCTGCTGATTTCTTATATAATATCTTCGGAAAAAAGCCTAAAGAACTTAGAAAGTTAAGGCAAATGAAAGAAGATGACGAAATTAGAAATAACTTAGCTAGTCGTTTTGATAGAGAAATGCTAACCGTATTGCTACAGGTTGACAAACACGATCTTGACGAAATTGTCAGCCATTGTAATTATTCCAAAGATTTTATTGAAACAGCAAACGACCTTCAAATCTTGGATGCTATTAGCGAATGCTATGAAGAATACAAGGTCTTAAACAGAAACAGACCTAGTAGGTTTTAATTCCACTTTTTATTTTCTTGAATGTAGCGCAACCCTATTGCCTTCAGTATCTATAAACGCTGCCATAAAACCATGTTCAGGAGAAATTTGGGTTTTTGGTTGATATAGTTTTCCGCCAGCAGCTTCAATTCTGTCAAGTTCATTTTGTACATCCTCACAAATAAAATAAACCAACGTTCCCTCTTGACTTGGAATGTATGTTTTCTGTTTTATTAAAGTACCTTCTGCTCCTTCTTTTCCTTCTTCATAAAGAAACCAACACATCAACATGCCTCCAAAATCAACAATTTGAATATCAACCTTGAAAACAGCTTCATAAAACGCTTTGGCTCTATCCATATCATTTACTGGAATTTCGAACCAACCTATCATATTATGTTTCATACCAAAACTATTTACTTTCTAATATGTGTTTGAGACTTGTTAAGCATTCATCAAAATCCTTTCCCACTGCCTTTTCAAAATTGAAAAACAGCATAAACAGATTAAACGGAATTGGGTTTTTCCCTTGAAATCCTCAAACTACTTTAGTTTCATAATGCTTCGGTTAACATCATAAGTTTTTGGTGCAATTTAATTATCAAGGCGATTATACCTAGAATAACGTAAAGTGCTATTATCATCTTTTTAGTTTAGTTAACCCTTTGTACATTTTGGTTTTAATTAATTCCAAAAATGTCTGTTCGAGTGATTTTTTGAAAAAAATTGTATCGAGAACTATTTTCAATGTCTAAAATTCCTATTCTCGATACAAATTTTACTTATTTCAATCGTAAAATTTACTCGAATTGACAGAATTTCATCTAAATTTTAGTTAGTTCTTTTAAAAGTTACAAAAATTATTGCTTTGAGTAATACCTTTCCACAATCTTATCGTAGCTTTTTATGGTTTTCTTAATCCAGTCCAAACGTTTTTCGAGCCTTTCAGTTTCTGTTAATTGCCAATTAATTTCTGTCTGTTTTAACTTTGTAGTAACATGCTGAAGGATAATTGCTGCTGACACTGAAATGTTTAAACTTTCAGTAAAACCACTCATTGGAATTTTTAAGTAGCAGTCTGCATTGTCTATTACTTCTTGCGATAACCCTTCGGTTTCCCTTCCGAAGAAAAAGCATGATTTTTTAGTAACATCAAACTCTTGCAGTAGGCAATCGTTAGTATGTGGTGTGGTCGCCACAATTTGATAGTCTTTGGATTTCAAATCTTTAATACAATCTTTCACTGTATGGAATCGGTTTAAATCTACCCATTTTTGGGCTCCCATAGCAATTTCTCTATCTATTCGTTTAGAGTTAATTTCCTCAACAATGTTTACTTCTTGTATCCCAAACACATCGCAACTTCGTATTACTGCACTTGTGTTGTGAAGTTGATACACATCTTCAGTTGCAACCGTAAAATGTTTTGTTCGTTGGGACAGTACTTTATTAAAACGTGTTCTTCGGTTTTCGGTTAAGTAGGACTCTAAATAGTCTAAAAGTTTAATATCAATCATAAGTTCAAATATAATTTTAAAATAGTAATTTGCAGCTATGAAGCATATAGTTGTACTTACAGGAGCAGGAATGAGTGCCGAAAGTGGCATTAAAACCTTTAGAGATGCCGACGGTTTATGGGAAGGACACGATGTAATGGAAGTTGCGTCACCACAAGGCTTTGAGGCAAATCCGGAACTGGTTTTAGAGTTCTACAACCAAAGACGCAGACAGCTGTTTGAAGTAAAACCCAATGCTGCTCATAATGCTTTGGCAAATTTAGAATCTGAATACAAAGTGACTATTATAACACAAAATGTGGACGATTTACATGAACGTGCAGGCAGTTCAACCGTAGTTCATTTACATGGTGAATTATTAAAAGCGCGTAGCACTTTTGATGAAAATGATGTTGTTGAGTGGAAAACAGACCTTGTTCTTGGAGATTTGTGCAACAAAGGACACCAAATGCGACCTCACATTGTATGGTTTGGTGAAGCTGTTCCTATGATTGAAAAAGCAATTGCTATTTGTGAAACTGCTGATATTTTATTAATTATTGGCACTTCAATGCAAGTATATCCTGCAGCAAGTTTAATGCATTACGTAACACCTAATACACCTACATACTATATTGATCCAAAACCAAATTTAGATTCATCAAAACACGTTACTGTCATTGCAGAACCAGCTACAACAGGTATTAAAAAATGGATTGAATTACTATCGAAGTAAGCTAAAATGTCCCTTCAAGGTTCTAACCTCACCATTAAGTTTTATCATTTCTGCGATAAACCAATAATCGGTTTTTGGTAATTGTTTACCTTTAAAAGTTCCGTCCCAACCTATTCCATTAGGTTTTATGCTTGTAATATGTTTTCCGTAACGGTCAAAAATATGTACTAAAGAACGTGAGCTGTAACTTTCACTAAACCCTTTTATATTCCAGGTTTGGTTATATAAATCGTCGTTAGGACTAAAAAACTTAGGAAACCCTAAAACATAAATTTCTAAAGCGACTACTCCACAGCCATTTTTATCTCTAACAAATAAAATATGTTCTCCTGGAGCAACTTGGTCGAAATAAGGTTCATCTTGATAATATACACTAGTGTTTAACCCATATTCATAATCTCCAACACCTAATCCTGAAGGATCGATAGTAATTGTATTGTTACTTGTAAAATCAGTAATTGTAATATCATCCATATCTAAATCAGCCACTGAAGATTCTAAAACCGAAAATGTAACAGGAGATGAACTACAGTTAAATCCTGAACTAGCTGTTGCTGAATACACTCCTCCTGAAGTTACCTCAACAGAGGTTAAGTTGCTTATTACTGTTCCGCTTTGGTCAGTCCATTCATATTGATAATTCCCATTTGGATTCACAATTTCTAATACTACTGGATCTCCATTAGAACAATACACTGTTTCTCCTTCAATTTCAAACTCTGGAATAGGATGAACAATCAATCTTAAATGCGGTCCAATACCAAAACAATCTCCATTATCATCACTTTCAACCCTAACGTAAATAGTTTCTAAAAATGCTGTTTGATTTGTATAATTAGTTTGCGGAAGAATTTCATTTTGCTCTAGTTGAGCGTCGTTTAAACTACTGTAATAATGTACACTTAAATTTTGTCCTGAAGGAAATTGATCTAGAAAAACTTGAGACGCTTCAGATAAATTAAATGAAATAAACCCATCTGCTACATCATCATCACATCGCTCAATTGTATGCAAAAACCCATCTTGAAAAGATGTTGTAGATACTTCTAAATTGGCAATTGCAACTTCATAACAACCATTTCCTCCTTCAATACGAACGTAGACTGTTGCAGATTGTGCATTATTAAACGGAAAAGCAGCTTGTTGATTGATGTTAAACTCAGCATCGTTTTGCGACAAGTGATACGTAATATCAAATCCTGAACTATTATTGTTGGTCACTAAGTCATCAAGTTCGTTTAAGTTAAAATCTGTAAACCCATCAGCAACACCATCTTCATCACAATTTTTTAATGTTACTGGACTTTGTACAGTAGGCAAACTATAAATAGTTGCTACAACAGGTACTTTATTCCCTTCTAAACATCCATCTACAGAAGCCATTGCTAAATAAGTTGTTGTTTCATTTAAAACTGGAGTCACAAAAGTATCTCCAACTGATAACTGAGCTCCTGTATCAGCATCAAACCAAATTACTGTCCCTGATGATGCTGTAGCTTCTAACGTAACTGTTCCTGAACCACAATTAGAATTATCAGTAGTGCTTACAATTTCTGGAATAGTAATCATTGTACTTGCTGAAATATCAAGTATTGGATCTCCAGGCATTCCGCCATACTCTACAATGTAACCTTTAGGTTCATAATCTCCATCACTTCCTCCATTTGGCAAATCATTCCAGGAACCAGTAATACCAACATTAGGTGCTGTAACATGTGCATAATCTTCATCTCCTTGATTATTTGGTTCACTAGTATTCCAGAAAGCAAAATTTGGTGTTGTTCCATTTATTCCTCCATTCCAAAATACAGTTCCTGCCTCAGGTCCTGTTGCCCATTTCCAAACACCTTCAGTTTCAGAATCCGTTCCTCCTATCCATCCTGCTCCAGCAGCCTGTTCACCAGTTAATTGAGCTTCTTCTGTAGATGTGATTGTAGCCAAATACCCTTGCAAACCAAAATAGGTGCTATTTTCAGCAGCTTGTCTTGCATCAGTCCAAGTAATTCCTAAATCGGCTACATATTGATAATAGTGACCTGTAGAGGGTAAATAATTGGCATCACCAATGGTGAACGAAAAGTACTTTTCACCTGACACAGTATCAGATACACTTTCATAAACCACATCTAATACAGCCGCAATAAGATCAGTATAACTTACATTTACTCCTCCTACTCCACTTAATGTCAATTTACCTTGATTAGCATCCCAATTGGTTACAATGTTTGGATGTGTTCCTGTTAAAGATAATAGGTCATTACCTACATCATAACCTGTAGATATTTGTATGTAAACAGCTTCAATTTCTGTATCATCAGGATCGATAATATCAAAATTTGTAACCACATTTATTTGGCTCAACGGACAATACATTTGGTTGCCATCAGCTACAATTGTAGGAGGAACATTAGCAAAAACGTTGGTCAAAATAGCTTGAACACAAAAAATGATTAGAACTGAAATTTTTTTAGACATTAGTTAGCAATGGAAAGTTTGTGATTTGTAAATGTAGGAAAACATATACTTTTAGAGATAATTTTTAATAAAATATTACGAAAACACTAATAGACCCAATTGGTTTTAACTTTTCTTATTCTTTTCTTCAATCCATTTACTCATATATTTTGTGCTTTGTAAAGTATGGTGCATGAGCATTTGACCAGTGAAATTATTTTGACGACACTCTTTTAAATGTTCAACTACATACTGAAGCTTTTGCTTAAACGTTTCTATATGATAGCTTTTACTAAAACGCTTTTCTAGTAAATTAAAACCTAAATTTTGCTGCTCTTGCCAAAGTGTTTTATCACTATACATCCTAATTGCATACTCTACTATAGCATCTACATCTTCTGAATTAAGGGTATTCATATAACTAGATTCTAAAATACCTTCAATTCCTATTGATGTGGTTACAAAAGGTGTTCCGTTACGCATAGCATCAAAAAACTTACCTTTCAATCCTGCTCCAAACCGTAAAGGAGACAAACACACTTTTGCGTGTTGCATAACAATATCTACATCTTCAGCAAAGCCTTTAATTATAAATCCGTTATCATTGGTTTTAAACTGTTGCGCTTTGTTATTTTGATAGGCTCCATAAATGTGCATTTCAGCTTTTGGAAGTTTAGTTCTAATTTTCGACCAAATAGATTGGTATAAAAACTTTACCGAATCTAAATTTGGTGGATGTAAAAAATTACCAATAGTTATAAAGTGATTTCGGTCTTCAAACACTGGTAATTTTCGTTTGCCTTCCTCAGCAATAGGTTCTATCAAAAAAGGCATGTAATGTAACAACTCAGTAGGAACACCAAACTCTTGGGTTAAGAGTTCCATTTCAGCTTCAGAAATTATCAAACTTACATCACAACGATAAATACTAGCTATTTCACGTTTTGAGGTATCGTTATGTAAATATTCAACATTAAATGGTGTATTGTCTTTTAAAGCTAATTCACGTCCTTTACGCAAACCGTGTACATCTTCGGTATCTAAAATTCGTATTGCCTTTGGGCATTGTTGTGCAACTCGCCAACCAAACTGCTCTTCGGTTAAAAACCTATCAAACAACACTATATCAGGCTGTAACTGAGAAATAAAATCATCAAACGTAGAGCTATTCAATTCAATAGTGTGCTCGTCTATTCCTAAGCTTTTTAAATTAATTGCGTTTTCAGTTTTTGATGTGGATGTCGCAAAAGTGACTGTATAATTTTCAACTAAAAAAATTTGAATAAGTTGCATCATTCTGCTTCCAGCTGCAGAACTTTTGGGTTCAGGCCATACAAACCCAATTATTAATACTTTCATACTATCTCAAATCATTTTTAATGAGATTCAACGGCATAACTTTGTCTTACTTGTTTAGCCCAATCTATTAAGTCTTTAATTTGCGTGTCGGTTAATTTAGCTTCAGGATGTCCCCAAGTATAAGATTCTAAAGGCATTTCTTTGTCCTCAACCATTTCAATAAGCTCTTCAAATTTATGGTCTTTTCGTTTAACGGAAAGGGTATCCCAATTTGAAACATTAAAGTGTCTTTTACCATTGTTAACATGCTCTGCCATCCAATAATTAACAGGTGTAATTTTACTATACCAAGGATAACGAGTTACATTACTGTGGCAATCCAAACACGCTTCTTTTAATATCAACTTCACATTATCAGAAGGGTTAGTTTCTTCATAAAAAGCATTTAAGGATACTAAATCACCTTCATTTTTTTCTGGACCAAAAAATTGTGCTACAACAAAAATCAGCAATAAAACTAACAGAAGTTTTTTAAGTATTTTCATTTTTAGTTTAATTTAGAAACTTAAAAATAACAAAAACTTGACTACAGAACATCTATACAACGAATTAAATTATGTTAATCACTCACGCGAAAAGCGTTTGAAGTATGCTAATTTGGTGATTGACAACCCTAATTTGATTCCTAAGTTGTTAGATATTTTATTTATGGTAGACGATAAGGTTTCCTGTCGTGCAGCTTGGGTTTTAGAATTTATGTGTGGCGAGCAACTAGAAGCCATAATACCTCATCTTGATGCGTTTACCAAAAATATGCACAAAGTACATCTTGACCCAGCAGTAAGACCTGTAGCTAAAATTTGTGAATACTTAACTAAAGCTTACTATTCTAAACATGAAACTAAAATTAAAGCAGTTTTAACTCCCGAATATAAAGAACGAATTATTGAAGTGTGTTTTGATTATATGATAAATGACGAAAAAATTGCACCAAAAGCCTATGCTATGAATACCTTATTTTTATTAGGAACTGATTATGATTGGATACATCCTGAGTTGGCGCTTATTTTAGAACGTGATTTTCAAATGCAGAGTTCTGGTTTTAAAGCAAGAGCTAGACATATTTTAAAAAAGATAAAAAACTAGGTAGAAAAACTAAAGCTTCAAGCTTCGGTCTTCCAACGAAAAAAAGTATCTTTGCAACTTCAAAAAACAACACACTCATGCAGTTATCATCATTAAATGCCATCTCTCCAATTGATGGTCGTTACAGAAGTAAAGTTGAAGCCTTATCAAACTATTTTTCAGAAGAAGCTTTAATAAAGTATCGCGTACTAGTTGAGATTGAATATTTTATCGCTTTATGCGAAATTCCTTTACCTCAATTAGAACAATTTGATGCTAATTTATTTGATGATTTAAGAGCTATATACAAAAACTTTACTGCTGATGATGCTCTTAAAATAAAAACTATTGAAAGTGTTACAAACCATGATGTAAAAGCGGTTGAATATTTCATTAAAGAACAATTTGATGCTTTAAATATTTCGGAATACAAAGAGTTTATCCACTTTGGATTAACCTCTCAAGACATAAACAACACTGCAATTCCGTTGAGTATTAAAGAAGCGATGAATGATGTTTATGTGCCTGAATACTTTAAAGTACTTAATGAATTAAAATCACTTTCTAATGAGTGGAAAGCGGTATCAATGCTAGCAAGAACTCATGGTCAACCTGCTTCACCTACGCGTTTAGGTAAAGAAATTGAAGTGTTTGTTGTAAGATTAGAAGAGCAATTTAATTTATTGAACGATATACCAAGTGCTGCAAAGTTTGGTGGAGCAACAGGAAATTTCAACGCTCATAAAGTTGCTTATCCAGCTATTGACTGGAAAGCTTTTGGAAGTAAGTTTGTGCAAGAAAAGTTAGGGTTACAACACTCTTTCCCTACTACTCAAATTGAACATTATGACCACATGGCTGCTTTGTTTGATTGTTTAAAGCGTATAAACACGATTATCATTGATTTAGACAGAGATATTTGGACCTACGTTTCGATGGACTATTTTAAACAAAAAATCAAAAAGGGTGAAGTTGGTAGTAGTGCAATGCCTCATAAGGTGAACCCAATAGATTTTGAAAACAGTGAAGGTAACCTTGGTATTGCTAATGCAGTTTTTGAGCATTTAGCTGCAAAACTGCCTTTATCTAGGCTACAAAGAGATTTAACTGATAGTACTGTTTTACGTAATGTTGGTGTTCCTTTTTCGCATACAATAATTGGTCTTAAAAGTACGTTGAAAGGGTTAAACAAATTGTTATTGAATGAAGCCAAATTTGCTGAAGACCTAGAAAACAATTGGGCTGTTGTAGCTGAGGCTATTCAAACTATTTTAAGAAGAGAAGCTTACCCTAATCCTTATGAAGCATTAAAAGGATTGACAAGAACCAACGAAAAAATAACCCAAGATTCTATTTCAAATTTTATTGATACCTTAGATGTTCCTAATTCTATAAAAGAAGAACTAAAACAAATTACACCAAGTAACTATACTGGAATTTAATTTAGCAAGTAAGTTACTGAACTTATCGTATGAGTAAAGATACACTAGCTTTAATATATGCCTCAGTATTAACTTTATGTTTTTTTGTGGCTGGCATTTTTAATGTACTAGATAATTTTATGATTAAAACCTTATTATTTGTAGGGTTTGCGCTTTTTGCAGTGTATTTGGTGATTCACTTTTTAAAAGATATAGAAAACAAAAATCACCCTGAATAATACAAGGTGATTTTCTATTAACATTTTAAATAACTATCAGTTTATTTAAAAAAGTTTTTAAAACTTTCTAATTGGTCATTGTCTAAATCTGCTTGTTCCAAAACACCAGATAGTTTCATTAGTTTACCAGCATTCATATCATCACCTAAAACTCTGGCAACAACAAATCCTTTATCTTTAGCATCACCAAATAAAATAAGCTCATCAATACTTGTTTCAGATTCACCAATAAATTTTATTACAAACTTTCCGTCTGAAGTATTTCCGCCTCTCATCAATTCTTCATACTTATCATTTTTAAGAATCTCTTTTACTTTTTTAAGCTCCACCTCATAATCCTCTTTATTAGTCTCATTAATTTGATATGCTAAAATATTAAGCTTATCAATAGACTCATAAGCTTCTTTTTGATCGTCAGTAAGATTCTCAATTTCTTCAATATTAATAATACTTGCAGGCACATCTCCAGAGATAAATCCTGGACTTAACTCATTGTCTACAAAATAGGTTTGTAATGTTGGACCTTGGTTACAACTTACTAAAGTTGTAACCAAAGCCATCAGCATAATTGATTTTTTGATTGATGTTATCATTGGTTGATTAGTTTTTGTTAGCTTTCTTTAAGTGCTCTCCACCAGGTACATTCATATTGCTTGTTAACTTAGATATTTGACGTAAATCTATATCTCCTGTTAACGATAATAAAACAGTTTCAATTTCTCTTTTCTTTCCGTTTATTTCAATGTCAGCACCTTTAGTTACTTCTTTTAACCCATTAATGAACATTAATAGCTCCTTAACATGGTTTTCATCTTTACCTTCTTTTACATAGAATTTTACTGTTTGGTCTCCATCTTTTATTCTCATTAATTCTTGTAAGCTAGAACCTTTTAGGTAAGATGTTACTGTTGCATTCATATCTTTTGAAACGGCTTCATCTCCTGTAGTAAATACTTTTAATCCTGTTATCTTTTTAGCCATTTCTAAAAATTGTTGTGCTTCTGGGTCATCTAAATCTATGTTAATACCAGCAAGCATGCTAAACATTTTTTGGTTTACTATAACCGAAGTGACTCCTTCTTGATCTTCGTATTTATCAAAAATGCTTTGTCCGAAAGATACTATTGGCATCAAAGCCAAAACTGCAATTACAACTAATTTTTTCATTTTTTTCTGTTTTTCTAGTTTGTTTTAAAAATTTTGTTTGTCGATGTGTTGAACTCATTAATTAAGCTCATGTGGTCTACGCCTTTTTCTAAATTTTGAGACGCAAGTGTTAAAGCATTTAAGCTACTTGCTCCATCATTAAACTTAGATGATAAAAGACTTAGCGCTTCTTTGGTTTGATTGTAAGCCAACAATTGTTCTTCATTAAGGCTTCCCAATCCTTCCTCTTTATTGGTGAAGGTAAAAACCGACACCATAAGAACTGCTACTGCTGCGACAGAAATCCATTTATACAAATTTTTGTTTCTAGATTTTAATGGAACGTCTTTGGTAAACTGCTCTTGTTTTGTTACCTGAAAGTAGTTAAACATGGCTTTGTAAGACTCTAAATGTGGAGCGACTTCCTCTTGTGTAAAATAGTGTTTTAAGTGCTGCTCTTCTTTTAAAGTAGTTTCACCGTTTTCGTACTTTTCAAGTAATTTTTCTATGCTATTTAATACCATAACTATGTGTATTAGTTAATTTTTCTCTTATTGTTTTTCTTGCTCTTGAGAGTGCTACTCGTATGGCTGTTTCATTCATGTCCAAAACTTTTGCTATTTCTTCAAACTCATACTCTTCTATATCTCTCAGTTGCAAAATTATTTTTTGTTGTTCTGGTAGTTCTTCCATTATTTTAGACACCCAGTCTACACTATCATTAAGCTCTACCTGTTTTTGCAACGACACATTATTATCTTGATAGTTACTGTGTACTATCTTTAAATTTTGTGCCTGTTTGGATTTTAATCGATCAAGGCAAAAGTTCTTTGTCATGGTCATGGAAAAAGCTTCTACATTTTTATACTCAGAAATTTTTACTTTGTTTTTCCATAACTTCAGTAAGATCTCTTGAGTAGCGTCTTCGGCTTCCTCACTAGATACCAACAAGCGTTTTGCTAGCCTGTAAACCTTATCCTTAAAAGGCATTACTAATTTTATAAAATCAGTTTGTGTCATTTTGTTTGGTTAGTTAGACGGTTTTTATCCCGTTCTATCATTACGACGATACACTTTCAATTTTGTTACAATTAATTTTTAATTTACAATATTGTAAGTAAATTTAGAGTTTAATAGACATATATAGTATGTATGTTTTGAAAAAAGAATTATTATGAAAATTATGAGAACCCTACTAATTGCCATCATCTTTGGTAGTCTAACCACAAGTTGCTTTGAAGATAGAGATGACAATGTTATTTTATCAAGCAGTATACATGATTTTGTATGGAAAGGTATGAATGCTGTATATTTATACAAAGCTGAAATACCCGATTTGGCAAATGACAGATTTACAAGTAATGAAGAATATGGCAATTACCTAAACAGCTTTTCTTCACCCGAAGAACTCTTTGAAAGTTTAATTTATCAAAGACAAACAGTTGACAGGTTTAGTATCATAGTTGATGATTATATTGCTTTACAACAAGCGCTAAGTGGTGTGAGTAAAAGCAACGGACTTGAGTTCAATTTTTATTATGAACCAGGAAGTACTACTGATGTATTTGGAATTATAAGGTTAGTACTTAACAATAGTGAAGCTTCGAATCTTGGGTTACAACGTGGACAAATTATACATGCCGTTGATGGTGTTGAACTTACTGAAAGTAATTTAAGCTCACTTTTTGGTCAAGACACTTACACACTTCATTTTGCTGATTATAATGACAATGGAACTACTGAGACTGATGACGACTCCATTGTTTCCAATGGTTCTACAAGTAGTTTAACTAAAGTTGAATATACCGAAAACCCTGTTCATACTACTGAAATTATTAATGTTGGAGGTGAAAATGTTGGGTATTTATTATACAATGGTTTTACTGCCGATTTTAATAACCAATTAAATAATGCCTTTGCAGATTTTCAAGCTAACAACGTACAACATTTAGTTTTAGACTTAAGATATAATGGAGGAGGATCTGTAGACACTGCAAGGTTATTAGGAAGTATGATCACTGGTCAATTTAACGGTTCTGTGTTTTCAAAATTGAATTATAACGATGATTTACAAGAACTAAATTCAACTTTTAATTTTACTAATAGCTTTAATGGCAATTCCATTAATAGTTTAAATCTTGATAAAGTTTATGTTCTTACTACCAATAGATCTGCTTCTGCCAGCGAAATGATTATAAACAGTTTAGGCGAGTATATTGATGTTGTTCATATTGGAGACAACACAACAGGAAAATCACAAGCTTCGGTAACTATTTACGATTCTCCTGACCTAGGACCTAATGATGTTAACCCAAACCACACTTATGCTATGCAACCTTTGGTAGCTATTTCAGTAAATGCTAATGATGGTGTGGTCCCTTCTAGTGGTTTAGTTCCTGATGTTGGTTTTGAAATCAACGAAAGCGTATTAAATTTCGGAATTTTAGGTGATGAAAACGAGCCTTTACTTGCTGCTGCTTTAGCTGATATTGAAAGTAGCTTAGGAAGATATAGCATTGACCAAAGTATAAGAAATACACCTCAATTAACTCCTGTAAAAAAAGATATAAATCTAAAACCTTTTGAAGATGAAATGTATATAGATAATGAGTTTATATCCATCATTAAAAAAGAATTTAATCAATAAAAAAATCCGCTCGAAATGAGCGGATTTTTTTGTTTTATAGACTTAGGTTAAAACCTATATTAACATTTCTTCCTCGTGTTGAATACCCAAATAATTCTTGGTAATCTTCATTAAAGATATTGTTTACGTTAGCAAACAACTTCAGCTTGCTCTCCAAAATAGTATGGCTTACGTAAAAATCTAATAAGCTATAACTTTTTAAAGTAACGTCTTCTGTTGCAAAAGTAGTATTGTTAAAATAGGCATCATTTCTATCATCATTATATTGGTACGCTAAACTTAAAAATGTAGCATCAGATAGTTTATAATCCAATCGTGCATTTCCTTTCAATTCAGGAATTCTTAAATTCAAATCATCTTCTACCTTTGTATAGGTAACATTAGCGTTTAATTTTAGCGCGTTTGTAATACTATAATTAGCTGTAAATTCTAAACCGCTTGCTGTAAAATCCTTATCTACATTATCGTATTGGTACACAAAATTACCCATGTCCACAAAATCGATAAAATTAATTTCGTTTCTAGTAAAATACACTAAACTGAACGTAGCTTTGTCTTCAATTCCTGCTTCAATACCAACTTCTATAGTTTCATTTTCTTCAGGTTTTAAATCGGCATTTCCGTAAGCAGGTTCAAATAATTGATACAATGAAGGTGTAATATATGCTGTACTGTAACTAGCCATTCCTTTTAAATATCCAAAATTGAAATTTTTTCTATAGGATGGATTTAAACTATAAACCAAATGACTTCCATATTCGCTATGATTGTTTAAACGTGCTCCAGCATTTACATTTAAACCAAAATCAGAAACATACACCACATTAGCATAAGGATCAACAATGTTGAAAGTTGCTGTTTCTGGATCAATGCTTTGCTCTAAATTGGTTGATCCAAATGGAATTGCAAAACTTTCCATATCATTCTCCTGAAAATTCACACCTAAAATAGTATAGAATTTATCATTAAAATTATACCTATTAAAAAGGTCTGCCACCAAACTTGTAGCATAGTATTCAGCAGGATAACTTGACTCTACAATACGCTCAACATCATTATATGCAGCGTTTAAAGTAATGCTTCCTTTCTTATAGCTAAACTCTGGCGCAATCCCAACACGATACTGCTTACTAGTAGAATGGTTGTTTGCATCTGAAAATGTTGAAGCGTCATCAAAATCAGCTTTAAACTTATCAAAACTTGCATAAGCATTCAATTTAAATTGCTTGGAAAATGTGTATCCTAATTTCAAATTACCATTTATAGCATTGTAAGCATCAGATTCGGTTCCAGCCTCCATTGCAGATAAACCATCAGTAAACTGATTACCAAAACTGGCTAAGTAATTAAACTCACCAATGGTTCCATTTACTGACACGCTATTTCTAAAATCTTTGATAGCATAATTACTATCATCATGTGATTGGTTAGTACCAAAAACACTTCTAAAGTTAGCTGAAACAGCATCTTTTGAAGCTTTTTTAAGTTTAATATTGATTACTGCGGTTGCAGCTCCAGTACCATATAATGTACTAGACGCACCTTTTAAAATCTCAATACTCTCTACTTGATCTGGATTTAACAAACGTAAATCGTAATCGTTAGCTATTTGCGAAGGATCGGTTAATGCAATACCATCTATCAATACCAAAACCTGACGGTTTCTACCACCTCGAACGTAATATGCTAAATTTTGTCCAGCGTTACTTTTTGTTCCGTTAATTTCAATTCCTGCTGTAGCATTGATAATTTCAGCTATGGTTTTTCCTTGTAAATGCTGAAGTTCTTCTTGGGTGATTTTGGTAATTACTTTACCAGAATTTTCACGCTTTAAGTTGAATTTTGAGTCGGTAATCACGACTTCATCTAGTTGTTCTACTTGAGTAGAATCAGTTTGTTGTTGTGCAAATCCAAAAATTGAAGTAGCACAAAACACACCAAAAAACAATGTTTTTTTGTTCATTTTAAAATTAATTGTTCGAGAAAGTATGGTAATGCATACTCAAACCTTTATCCCGAAAGTTCGACTTATTATTTTTTTTGAAATTGGCAGGTCTCCTGACTTACATTTTGTTGTGTTACCTTCCCAGTTTTCACCAGTGGTTTATTGAAGTGCACAACAACTCTTCGTTAAAGAGATGCCCAATTAAGTTGAGCAATATGCTTACAGTTGCGGGAACAGTTCTGGACTTGAAAAAAATACTCTCACCAGATTCCCTTTTAATCGAGATTAAAACAACAATCTCGAACCAAAATTCGCCGCAAAACTAAACATTATTGTTTAATGTTTTATCAATAAGATTAAATAATATTACTTTTGAATGAAAATTTAACCACCGTGAGAAAACTACTTACATTTGCTTTACTTATAAGTTTTATAGCTTGTAAAAACGAAAAAAAACTACCTACTGAAGTTAAACAAGACGTTGTAAAATCAGAATTTAGTTATGCCAATGGTTTTTCTATAACACATAACGAAAATTTTAAAATTTTAACCATAAACAATCCTTGGCCGAAAGCTGAAAAATCGTTTAAATATGCTTTAATCCCAAGAGAAAATCTTGCAACAATTACTTTAAATAGTGATGAATACGATGGCATTATTGCAACACCTATTGAAAAAATAGTCGTGACATCTACAACGCATATTCCTGCATTGGAATTGTTGGGTGTTGAAGAAACCTTGGTTGGTTTTCCTGGAACCGATTATATTTCATCTGAAAAAACCAGAGCTTTAATAAACGCTGAAAGCATTAGAGAATTAGGAAAAAATGAAGGTATCAATACCGAAGTTTTGCTAGAATTACAACCTGAAGTTGTTGTAGGTTTTGGTATTGATGGTAATAATAAAACTTTTGAAACCATTAAAAAGTCTGGTATTCCAGTCATGTACAATGGTGATTGGGTAGAAAAATCACCACTTGCAAAAGCCGAATGGATTAAATTTTTTGGAGCTCTTTACAACAAAACTGCTGAAGCTGATTCTATTTTCAACAGTATTGAAAAAGAGTACAACGATTCAAAACTACTAGCTTCAAAAGTTAGAAAAACACCAACTATTTTAAGTGGTGCGCTTCATAAAGATGTTTGGTATTTACCAAGTGGCACAAGCCCTGAAGCACAACTTTTAAAAGACGCCAACGTAAATTACCTTTGGCAAGATGTGGCTGGTGAAGGCAGTTTAGCATTAAGTTTTGAAGCTGTTTTTACCAAAGGAAAATCGGCTGATATTTGGTTAAGTCCGTCGTATTATAATTCATTAGAAGCTTTAAAAAACGCTAACGAACACTACACCGAATTTGATGCTTTTAAAAACAAAACAGTATATTCATTTGTAAACGTTACAGGAGCAACTGGTGGTGTTACCTACTATGAAGAAGGCACTGCAAGACCTGATTTAGTTTTAAAAGACATTATAAAAGTGTGTCACCCTGAATTATTACCAGAATACGAAACTCATTTTTTTAAACCGTTAGAATAGTTGACTAATCAAACTACATACAAAGTGCCGTTTACAATTCTAATTGTAACGTTATTGGTATGCTTTTTAGGCAACATTAGTTTAGGGTCAGTATCTATTCCTGTAACATCAGTATTTAAAAGTTTATTTACAACCATTGACAACGATTCTTGGCATTACATTATTCACAACTACAGATTACCAAAAGCATTTACTGCGGTTTTAGTAGGTTCTGGATTGGGCATTTCCGGATTATTAATGCAAACCTTGTTTAGAAATCCATTGGCTGGTCCGTTTGTGTTAGGTATTAGCTCTGGAGCTAGTTTAGGAGTCGCTATTATAATTCTTGGTGCAGGAATTTTTGGTGGCAGTCTTGCTACACTTTTACTTTCAAAATGGAGTGTGGTTATTGCGGCTAGTTTAGGTAGTTTTTTAGTGTTATTATCTGTTTTAGCTGTGTCTTTAAAAGTGAGAGATACCATGGCTATTTTAATCATTGGGTTAATGTTTGGTAGTATTACTTCTGCGGTTGTCAGTGTACTCTCCTACTTTAGTTCTGCCGAACAACTACAGCAATACATTTTTTGGGGATTTGGTAGTTTAGGAAACCTATCTTGGAACGAGTTGTTTATTTTCTTCTGCATTTATCTCCTAGGATTATTTATGAGTATCATCTCAATCAAAGCCTTGAATACACTTTTACTGGGCGAAAATTACGCTAAAAGTCTTGGGTTGAACATTAATCAAAGTCGGTTTATCATTATAATTGCAACAAGTTTATTAGCAGGAACTATTACGGCTTTTGCTGGACCAATTGCTTTTATAGGATTAGCAATTCCGCATATGGTTCGTCAAGTTTTTACAACAGCCAACCACAAAGTGTTATTACCTGCTGTGTTTTTGTTTGGTGCCATAGTCATGCTTATTTGTGATAGTATTGCGCAATTGCCTACAAGCGATTACACTTTACCTATTAATGCCATAACTTCATTAATTGGTGCACCTGTTGTGATTTGGTTATTGGTACGTAAACGTAAAATGTTGTTTTAAATGAGAAGTAAGAATCAAGATAAAAGAACCAAGACTGTCATTACACACTTGATGCGGAATCCAAAAAAAATAGATTCTGCGTCGTAACGCAGAATGACAAAACAAAATATTTGTGACAAAAACACAACCACATACTATACTAAAAACAGAAAGTCTAACCATAGGTTACAAGCAGAAAAAACATCAAACCGTTGTTGCTGATGATGTAAACATTGAGCTACAACAAGGTGAATTGGTTGGTTTGGTTGGTGCTAATGGTATTGGAAAATCCACCTTGTTACGAACACTTACTAAAGTACAACCACCAATTGAAGGCTCTGTTTTCATTAATGATAAATTACTTGAAAATTCCTCATATTTAGAGCTTTCCAAGAGCTTGAGCGTAGTACTTACCGAACAACCTGCTTCAAAAAATTTAACCGTTTTTGAACTCGTTGCTTTAGGCAGGCAACCTTACACCAATTGGGTTGGTAATCTTTCAGAAAACGATATGTCTATTATTGAAAACGCGTTATTACAAATCAATATTCAACAATTAAAAGACAAAAAGTGCTTTGAGTTAAGCGATGGCCAATTACAAAAAGTAATGATTGCGCGAGCGTTGGCTCAAGACACGCATTTAATTATTCTAGATGAACCTACAACCCATCTAGACATGTATCACAAAGCCTATATTTTAAAGCTTTTAAAAACCTTAGCAAAAGACACCAACAAAACCATTTTGTTTTCTTCTCACGAAATTGATTTAGCCATTCAACTGTGTGATAAAATGATTGTGATGACGCATTCACAAGTAATTTCAGACACGCCTTGTAATTTAATTTCAAAAGGTGTTTTTAATGACTTGTTTCCAGAAGACATGATTGCTTTTGATGAGAAAACTGGAAGTTTTAGAGTGAAAAAGTAATACTTTGAAGATAAACAAATTTAAAACCTCGATTTCGGTTTCTGTTTCAAATTCGATTTCAATTTCAGACTAAATCATTTATCTTTGATAAAATTCTTTTCACTGTATGACCGAAACACTCATTTTATTTATCGCTATTATTTTTTCTGCTGGAATTGGTGCTTTTTTGGGCTTAAAATTTGCTCAATTAAAAAGCAAAGGAAATACTAGCACGCTTGAAGAACGCAATGCCAACTTAAGCAAACAGCTTGAAGATTTAAAATTAAATACCGAATCTGAAAACCAAAAACAAAACGCACTTTTTAATCAGCAATTACAAGATTTAAAAGACACTATTTCTAAAATTGAAACAGAACGCGAAACCATTAGAAAAGAAAAAGACCTTTTAAACACCGAACTTTCCAGAAGAAATACAGAGCTTGAAAACCTTCAAGAACAAAACCTTAAACGCGACGAAGAGCTTGCTAAACAACAAGAGCAACTGCGTAAAGATTTTGAGTTAATGGCAAGTAAAATTCTTGATGAAAAAAGTGAAAAATTCACCATTCAGAATAAAGAAAACATTAAACAAATTCTAAATCCGCTTCAAGAAAAAATCCAGACGTTTGAAAAGAAAGTTGAAGATTCTCAAAAGGAAAGTATCAGCATGCATTCGGCTTTAAAAGAGCAACTTTTAGGTCTTAAAGATCTTAATCAAAAAATGACCATAGAAGCCAATAACCTAACCAAAGCTTTAAAAGGCGACAGCAAAATGCAAGGTAATTGGGGCGAATTGGTTTTAGAGCGTGTTTTAGAAAAATCTGGACTGGAAAAAGACCGCGAATATTTTGTTCAACAAAACTTTAATCGTGAAGATGGTTCGCGTGTTATGCCTGATGTTGTCCTACATTTACCAGATGGCAAGCGCATGATTATAGATAGTAAAGTATCACTTACCGATTACGAACGTTTTGCAAATGCTGAAGATGACGAAAAAGCAATGCATTTAAAAGCGCACGTTAACTCTATAAACAAACACGTTAATCAGCTTTCAGAAAAGAAATACGAGGATTTATACGATATGGAATCGCCAGATTTTGTATTGATGTTTATTCCTATTGAACCTGCTTTTGCCATTGCTATAAACGAAGACAATACGCTTTATAACAAAGCCTTTGAGAAGAATATTGTAATCGTTACGCCTTCTACCCTTTTAGCAACATTGCGCACTGTTGACACGATGTGGAGCAACGAAAAGCAACAACGTAATGCCTTGGAAATCGCAAAACAAGCAGGTGCACTTTATGATAAATTTGAAGGTTTAGTTTCTGATTTAACAGGTGTTGGCAAAAAAATAGATGCTGCCAAAAGTGATTATTCAGCAGCGATGAATAAACTGGTTGAAGGTAAAGGAAACATTATTGGTCGTGTAGAAAAACTTAAAAAAATGGGTGCCAAAGCAAAAAAATCACTACCAGAACCAATTTTAAAACGCGCTATAAACGATGACGATGAGTAAACATAATTTCAAACCCGTTGATTCTTCTAGAGTTTCTATCTCACAACTCATGCAACCTTCGCACTCTAATTTTGGTGGAAAAATTCATGGTGGTTATATTTTAAGTTTAATGGATCAAATTGCTTTTGCTTGTGCCTCAAAGCATTCTGAAGCTTATTGTGTAACAGCATCGGTTGATACGGTTGATTTTTTAAACCCTATTGAAATTGGTGAGTTAGTTACCATGAAAGCCTCGGTAAATTATGTTGGTCGCACATCCATGGTTGTTGGTATTAGTGTGGAATCTGAAAACATTCAAACCGGAACTGTAAAGCATTGTAATTCATCTTACTTTACTATGGTTGCTAAAGATGATAATGGAAAAACTGTTGATGTTCCTGGTTTAATTTTAAACGATAAAACCGAAGTAAAACGGTTTTTAAAAGCCATAAAACGTAAAGACACTAAAATACATCGTCAACAAGAGTTTAGTAGTGATTCCTTTGCACTTGACAATTATATTGAAGACTTAAAAGGCTACAAGATTAAGATAGAATTACCTGAAAGCTAATAGTATTACTGCTTTACAAATCGTCTGGTTTGTGTAAAGTTATTAGCAGATACTTTTACTAAATAAACACCTGTATTCCATTTAGAAACATCAATTGAAGCTGTTAGTGAGTTAAGTTCCTTAGAATACACCCTTTTTCCTAGCACATCATACACATTTACAACAGCATTTTGTTGTCCTTGTGGTAAACGAATATTTAACTTAGTCGTAGCAGGATTAGGTGAGATTGTGAATTCTTGATTTGCTTGAGAAACCTCTTCATCCCCTAATGTGAACGATTGCATAGTAACACCTTTATTTTCTCCATGATAGCCTATAGTATAACTAAACCCAAAAGACCAAACTAATTCAATTGAAGTATCAGATGTAGAAAACACATAATCATTTGTTTCTCCTGTATCTAAAGCTCTAGTAGCTACTATTGTTCTTTGCTCTCCATCTAATGTGTTGGATGTTATTGTCCAATTTTGATTGGCATCAACAGAAGGTTCAATTCCAATAGCATCAGAACCATCTGGTTGCCCTGGAAAACCAAAATATCTATCAGAAATAGAGGTTCCGTCATATATAATAACATCATCACCTGCAATCATACTTGATGTTCCAAATCCTAAACCTAAAAACCGATTATCTGGACCATCTAATGTTAAAGTTACTAAGGTTGAAGTGACATCAATTTGCGCAGAGTAATACAACTCTCCATCATCTAATAATACAATCTCTCCTGTAGAATAAGTTTGACAGAAAGCGAATGATGTCATTAAAAATGCAACTAAAAAAAGCGTAATTTTTTTCATAAATAGGTTTATTTACAGCTAATATAATAAATTATGTGATTGATAGATAAGTTTTTATTTAATCAAAAAAGCCATTGACTAAAATCAATGGCTTAAATTTATTTAACTGACTATCAACCTACTGCTTCACAAAGCGCTTAGTAGAGATATTATTTTTTGTAGCTAACCTCACTAAATACACACCACTATTCCATTTTGAAATATCAATAGTAGTCGATAATTGATTAAGCTCTTTAGTGTATATTTTTTTACCTAATACATCAAACACTTCCATTTTTACAACACCATCCATTCTAGGCACAGATATATTAAATCTTGATTTAGCTGGATTTGGAGCTATTGAAAACTCTGTTGCAACAACCTCTTCATTACTTAAAGTAAAAGATTGCATTGTGATTCCTCTATTAGAAAATCCATGATAGTCTAAAACAAAACTTGATTCAAACCCTCTTGCCCAAACCAAATTTATAGATGACGCAGATGTTGTAAACACATAATCATTAACATTTCCGGTATCTCTATCTCTTGTTGCAACTAATGTTCTTACTCCTGAAGTAACATTATTAGACATAATTGTCCAATCTTGTCTTTCATCTAAAGTTGGCGTAAAACCTATTGCAGGTTCATCATTAGGCTGACCAGGATACCCAAAATGTCTATCAGTAAGGTCAGTACCATCAAAAATAACAACATCTCTACCAGAAGTCATACTTACTGCATCAAAGCCTAAACCTAACCATCTATCACTTGGTCCAATTAACGTTAATGTTACTTCATCGGTTGTAACATCAATCTGCGCTGAATATTCTAATCCTGGTGTGGTAGACAATTCCATCATACCTGTAGAATAGGTTTGGCTAAAAGCACATAATGTTAAACTTAAAAAAGCTATTAAAGCCAAAGTAATTTTTTTCATATTTATATTATTTTACAATAAGATTAATAATTTCCACATCTTGAGTCATATTTGCATAATCTATTGCTGTATTTCCTCTATTATCTTTAGTACTCGTGTCAGCATTCGCCTCAACCAATTGTTTAATTATGGTTTTGTTTCTCATTATAATAGCATAATGCAAAGGAGATGTTCCATTAGCATCTGCTAAATTTGGGTCTGCACCATGTTCTAAAAGTACTTTAACAACTGCTTCTCTGTTTTTATAAACTGCAGCCATTAATGGTGTTCCGTATTTACTTTCGCCATCAATATCCTCAACTTTTGATGCTAAAAATATAGCGACCTCATCATTTCCTCTGTAACATGCCAATGTTAATGGAGAATATCCTGAAGCATCGACCACATTAATAGTATCTGGGTTTTTAGCAATTAATTCTTTTACATCATCAATTGTACCAAAACGTGCTGCATCAAAAATATTTTGCTGGGAAAAAGCAAAACCTGATACTAGTACACTAACTATTAACAAAAAGCCTTTTAGCTTCATTCTATACTACTTGAGTTACACAAGGCTAAAGTAGTAATTTTTAGGAGATTGTATTAACCGTTTATCGATTTTTACTGCTATTTGCTCAAATACATTTTACGTCTTGAGTACAAGTTGTAAAATTCATCGTCTTTTAGACTATCAATAAACAAGATGCTTTCTCCTGTACTCTTCATTTCTGGTCCTAACTTTTTATTTACGTTTGGAAACTTATTAAATGAGAATACTGGTTGCTTTATAGCATAACCTTCAAGCTTAGGATTAAAGTCAAAATCGGTTACTTTTTTATCGCCTAACATGATTTTAGTAGCATAGTTTACATAAGGTTCGCCATACGCTTTTGCTATAAAAGGTACAGTACGTGACGCTCTAGGGTTAGCTTCTATTATGTAAACTTTATCATCTTTAATAGCAAACTGGATATTGATTAACCCAACAGTATTTAAAGCTAATGCAATCTTTTTGGTGTGATCTTTTATTTGTTCTAATACTAGATCTCCAAGGTTAAAAGGAGGTAATGTTGCATTACTATCACCTGAGTGGATTCCGCAAGGTTCAATATGCTCCATTATACCAATAATGTACACGTTTTCTCCATCACAAATAGCATCTGCTTCTGCTTCAATAGCACCATCTAAATAATGGTCTAATAAGAGTTTGTTATTTGGTATTTTACGAAGTAAGTCAACGACATGCTCTTCTAGTTCCTTCTTGTTAATTACAATTTTCATGCCTTGACCTCCTAATACATAAGATGGTCTTACCAAGATTGGGAAATCTAACTTATCAGCTACAGCTAAGGCTTCATCAGCAGTTTCGGCAGTATCAAATTCTGGATAAGGAATGTTATTCTCTTTAAGTAAGGTAGAGAAGCTTCCTCTATCTTCAGCTAAATCTAAAGATTGGTAAGTAGTTCCGATTATTTTTATTCCGTAACGGTCTAATTTTTCAGCAAGTTTAAGTGCTGTTTGACCACCAAGTTGAACGATGACACCTTCTGGCTTTTCATGACGAATGATATCGTAAATATGTTCCCAGAATACTGGTTCAAAGTACAGTTTATCAGCGATGTCAAAATCCGTTGAAACGGTTTCAGGGTTACAGTTAATCATTATAGTTTCGTAACCACATTCAGCACTCGCCAATACTCCATGCACACAGCAATAATCAAATTCAATTCCTTGCCCAATTCTGTTTGGTCCAGAACCTAAAACAATTATTTTTTTCTTATCTGAAACTACACTTTCATTAGCTGAATATAGTTTGCCATCAGCTGTTTCTAATTCGTTTTCAAATGTAGAATAGTAATATGGTGTTTGTGCTTTAAACTCAGCAGCACATGTATCTACAAGTTTATAAACACGATTAATTTTTAACTCATCACGCTTGTTATAGACTTCACTTTCTAAACAGTTTAGCATGTGCGCAATTTGACGATCTCCATACCCTTTTTGTTTAGCTTCTAGCAACAAGTCTCTGTCTATAGTATCTATCGTGAATGTTGAAATTTCTTTTTCCAACATATACAATTCTTCGTATTGCTTTAAGAACCACATATCAATTTTTGTGATTTCATGAATTCTGCTTAATGGAATTCCCATTTGAATAGCATCATAAATCACAAATACACGATCCCAACTTGCATAAGTAAGTTTCTCAATTATTTGGTCATAATCTTTATACCCTTTACCATCTGCACCAAGACCATTTCGCTTTATTTCTAATGATTGTGTTGCTTTGTGAAGTGCTTCTTGGAATGAACGACCAATTGCCATCACCTCTCCAACAGCTTTCATTTGAAGTCCTAATGTTCTATCAGAACCTTCAAACTTATCAAAGTTCCAACGAGGTATTTTTACGATTACGTAGTCTAAAGTTGGCTCAAACAATGCCGAAGTAGACTTGGTAATTTGATTTTCTAATTCATCTAAATGATACCCAATAGCCAACTTAGCAGCAATTTTTGCAATAGGATAACCTGTTGCTTTACTCGCTAATGCTGAAGAACGCGATACACGAGGATTAATTTCAATAGCGATAATTTCTTCTTCCTCATCTGGACTTACCGCAAACTGTACGTTACATCCTCCTGCAAAATCACCTATACTACGCATCATAAGTATAGCCATATCACGCATTTTCTGGAATGTACTATCTGAAAGTGTCATTGCAGGCGCCACAGTAATAGAGTCTCCTGTATGAATTCCCATTGGATCCATATTTTCAATAGTACAAATAATTACTACGTTATCATTCTTATCGCGTAATAACTCCAACTCATACTCTTTCCAACCCATCATCGCTTTATCAATCATCACCTCATGAATTGGTGAGATTTCTAAACCTCTGGTTAAGGCTTCATCAAACTCTTCTTCATTGTAAACAATTGAAGCTCCTGCTCCACCTAAGGTAAACGATGCTCTAATACATAATGGAAAACCAAACTCTTGAGCTATTTCTTTACCTTTTAAAAACGAAGTTGCTGTGGCTTGTGGTGCCATTCCAACTCCAATTTTTAACATTAACTCTCTAAACTTTTCTCTGTCTTCGGTAATGTTAATTGCATCAATATTTACACCAATAATTTTTACACCAAAGTCTTCCCAAATCCCTTTTTCATCTGCTTCAATACAAAGGTTTAAAGCAGTTTGTCCTCCCATTGTTGGTAAAACAGCATCGATTTGCGGATGCTCTTTTAATATTTTAACAATAGATTTTGTAGTAAGCGGCAACAAATACACATGATCTGCCATTTTTGGGTCAGTCATGATTGTTGCAGGATTAGAATTAATTAAAATGGTTTCGATTCCTTCTTCTCTTAACGATCGTAGTGCTTGAGATCCTGAGTAGTCAAACTCGCATGCTTGACCAATAATGATAGGTCCTGATCCAATAATTAATACAGAGCTTATGTTTTTATTCTTTGGCATTGTGTTGTGTTTTTTTGGTTTACAAAAATAGGTATCTATTGGGTACAAAAAAAGGTGCTACACCTAAGTAACACCTCAAAATATTAACAATTGTTAATCATTATTTCTTATGTCTTGATTCTGAAGACACAGACAATTTCTTTCTTCCCTTAGCTCTTCTACGAGCAAGTACTTTTCTACCGTTAGCAGTAGCCATTCTTTCTCTAAAACCGTGTTTGTTTCTTCTCTTTCTTTTTGACGGTTGAAACGTTCTTTTACTCATTGTCTTATATCTTTAAAAAAATAATCTTAGTTTCCGTTAATTACTTTTGAAGTTTGTTTCAAAATTGGCTGCAAATATACAAAGACTTTTTACTTTGACAAATCAAAAGTTAAAAATATTTCCAATTGTTTTTACTAACTTTGCACACTCAAAAATTTAATAGAAAATATGTACAATAAAAATATAAAGTTAGTAATTGCTGTTTTAATTATTGGTTATGCCGTTTATCAATTTACCGAAGGCTACATTGGTAATGGTATTATGTTGATTTTACTTTCACTTATTTTTGTATTCCTTTATTTTAAAAACGAATTTATTCTTCTAGCCTTTTTAAAACTTCGTAAGCAAGATTTTGATGGTGCAAAAAAATGGCTTAATAAAATTAAAAACCCTTCAGCTGCTTTAGTGAAAAAACAAGAAGGCTACTACAACTACTTACATGGTATTATGGTTTCTCAAACTAATATGAACGAAGCTGAAAAATACTTTAAAAAAGCGGTTAGCCTAGGTTTATCTATGGATCATGATTTGGCAATGGCTAAATTAAACTTAGCAGGAATTGCTTTTTCTAAACGCAGAAAACAAGAGGCTCAAATGTTATTAAAAGAGGCTGAAACTCTTGATAAAAGAGGAATGTTGACCGACCAAATTAAAATGTTTAAGCAACAAATGAAAAAAACTGCTATTCCTAAACAGCAGTATGGTCAACCTACTTCGGCTAGACAAAACAGACGTAGCAGAAGATAACTTTTACAATAAAGGAGCCCAAAGCCTACAAAAAGATTCTTTAAGCCTACTTAATCTAGGTCTTTTTTGCCAGCTTTGTAAAGTTAATTGCTCGCTATCTTTAATATCATCATTAAAAAACTTTTTAAGCGCCTTACTTTGTGTTTCGTCATAGATTAAAGCATTTATTTCAAAATTGATATTAAAGCTTCTATAATCCATATTAGAAGTTCCTACAGTACAAAAAATGTCATCAACAACTAATGTTTTAGCATGAACAAATCCTTTTTTGTATCGATAAATTTCCACTCCTGCTTCTAATAATGACTCCAAATAAGAGTTTGTAGCGTGTTCAGCAGTCCAAGAGTCAGAATGTTTTGGAATTAATAATTTTACCTCTACACCGCTTTTTGCAGCTACTTGCATTGCAGTAATAACTTCATCATTAGGAATAAAATAAGGCGTGGTTATGTACACATATTTTTGCGCAGTAACTATAGCTGTAAAAATAGTCTCCATAATATTTGCCCAATCAGTATCTGGACCACTAGCTGCAATCTGTACTGGCACTTCTTCAGTAACTTCTATTTCAGGAAAAAAGGTTTTAGAAATTGACAAATCAATATTAGATACAAAATTCCAAGTGGTTAAAAAGTTTATCTGCAACGGTTTTACTGCTTCACCTTCAATTCTCAGGTGTGTATCTCTCCAATATGAGTTATCAGTTTCATGGTTTACATAAGTATCAGAAATGTTTATACCTCCTAAATAACCAATACGTCCATCAATAACCACAATTTTTCTATGGTTTCTGTAGTTCATCTTTCCTGTGAATTTTGGAAACAACACAGGCATAAAAGGCGCAAACTCTACTCCACTTTCTTTAAGTTTCTTTTTTATTGCTTTTGAAAGCTTGCTTCCAACATCGTCAAAAGTTAATCTTACGTTCACTCCTTCTATCGCTTTCTCACACAATATATCCAAAACTTGTGTTCCTATTTTATCATCCTTTAGGATATAGTATTCCATGTGGATGTGAGATTGGGCTTGCTCTAAGTCTTTAAGTAATAGTTTAAATTTTTCTTCTCCGTTTTTAATCAGTTTAACTTTGTTATTAAGTGTTAAAGGCGACTGTTCGCTATTGTAAAGCAACTTTACAAGCTTTACTTTTTCGTCAAGAGTTTGCTTAATTTCTCTCTTTTCTTTGTTATTAAGCTGTAACTCTTTATTGATGTTTTTTACAACTCTTTTATTTAGAATATGTTTGCGGTTGAATATTTTGTTCTTTCGATATTCTTGCCCAAAGAAATAGTAAACTAACAACCCTAAAAAAGGAAAAAAAACCAAAACCATTATATAAGAAATGGTTTTGGTTGGGTTAATGTTTTTTAGAAGAATAGTTATTGCAGCAGAAATTGCCACAACATAATTAAGAACAATTAAAATGTTCCAAAAATTGTGCTTAACAAAATCAATCATTAAGGCGTTGTAGGATAATATCCTTCTTTAGGTATTTCAATAAAATACTGCTTTCTAGAAGCGTTGTTAAGATGATCTTCACGCAACCAAGGATTATGGATTTTCAATATTTTGTAATTGATACCAAATTGTTTTGCAAATCTTGAAAAATCAGTCACCACAGTATCTACTGACACTTTATAGGTTGGTATATTTTTATACAAATCGTTTTCTTTAAAATTGAATCCGTATTTTTTAGGATTGCTTAAAATTTCTTTAAGCGCCACAATTCTAAACAGGTAACGTCCTGTTTCTTCACCTAAAAGTAAATCGTAGTAATCCGTTACATCTTGTTCTTTTAATCTTCTAGAAACGCCAGCGTTTCCTGCATTGTAAGCAGCAGCAGCCAATGTCCAAGATCCTAATCGTTCTTTAGAGTCTAAAAGGTATTTACAAGCTACTTCAGTAGCTTTTTCTAAATTATAACGTTCATCAACATTATTATTTACCTCAAGTCCATTCTCTCTTCCTGTTGCTTTCATAATTTGCCATACACCTCTTGCTCCAGCAGGAGATACAGCATTTGTTAATCCGCTTTCAATAACTGCTAAATATTTAAAATCGTCTGGAACACCATGTTTTTTCAAAATAGGCTCAATTACAGGAAAATACTTTTCAGCTCTCTTAAACATTAACAATCCGTTAGATTGCCAATACGTATTTACTAAAAGCTCTCTATCCATACGCTCTAAAACATCTGGATCTTCTAAAGGAACAGCTTCACCTGCAAACTCCAGATGATCTGGAACTGCTAAAGCATACACATTATAATCGTTGATTAATTTTTTCTGTTCTTCTTGTATTGTATTATCAGAAGGTGATTTTTGGGCTGCAAAAATAAAAAGCCCAGACAACGCAATTAAACCTACAGCAGCTAATATATTTTTTAAAGTTTTCATAAGTAACACTTATTTGTTTGACGTTTTTATGGTGGAAAGTTCATTTTTTTCAGCATTTACAACGCTTCGACACAATGAATATTTCACAAATTTGTTTTTATAAATGTAGAGAAATCTACAATGCTTTCAAAATTAGTTTAATATAAGATTTGGTAAATTTTCGTTAAACCATTTATACTTATTTATAATCATGATATGCGTTCCTCCTTCAATAACTATACAGTCTCCAGAGCACGAATGGTTAAAAACCATGTCTTTATTTCCATGAATATAAATAGCGTTTGGATGTGGTTTTTCTTGTTTCCAGGTAATCACTTGCTCAATTGCCCAATCCAAGTACTTTTTATCATTTACTGAAAGGTATTTTTTATACAGTTCCACTCTTTTCTTTACTGTATTACCAAGAGCGTATTTTGCTAACAGCTCTACATTACTCATTAGTTGTGTAGGCAACAATTTATAAGCCTTAGTAAACTTTGCCACCTTCATACGTTTTGGCAACTCGTGTTTTGACTTTACACTTGAAACTACTATTACTTTTTTGCAGTCTATAAATTTGCTCATTTCCTGAACCAAAATACCACCAAAAGACACTCCAAGAAGCACTATGTTTTCATGTTCAATCTTTTTTACCATACGTTTCGCATAGCCTTCCAAAGTTTCATTATCTAGAGGTAACACCCACTCTAACCAGTGCATTTCAAATTGGTCTTCAGGAAGCTTAATATACTCAAAAATTGATGGGTTAGCTGCCATACCAGGCATAAAGTAAACATGTATGATATCTTGTTTCATTTTAGAGCTATTGTAGTTTTAAAAATCTTAATAGTTTATTCCATAAGCATTTAACCATCACTATACTTTAATATGTGCGATATTTTTTATAAATTTGCATTGCAAAACTATACAAATTGTAGTTTTTATCCTTACCGACCTTAGATTAAAATTAATTTATTATGATTGATGCAGCTGAACTAATAGACAATGACTTTTTACGTCAATTTGAGCTAAAAATTGATGACCAATTAGCAAAAATTGAATATTCACTCCAAGATCGAAAGATTTTTTTAACAAAACTAATAATTCCAGAATGTATTAACTCTGAAGGGTTTGAAGAGGATTTTTTAAAACTTGTTTTTGAAAACATACAAGAAAGAAATATAAGCGTAGTTCCTACAAGTCCTGAAATTGCAAAATTTATCAGAAGAAATAGACGCTACAAAAAAATGCTACCAGTTGGCATTAGAATATAACTCACAAAAAAACCGAAGCTTTACTTCGGTTTTTTTATTATACGATTTTAAGCTTCTAAAAAGTCACATCAAAATTACCACTCTCTACAGTAATCGTTTCGTAACCGACTCCTTCTATATACTTTGACAAAACACCAGATAATGTTCCTTTGAATGTATTTGAAGTATTAATTTCAATATCACTTGAAATTGTCGCAGGATTATCGACTGTATATTTATCATAACGATAAGTACCATCAACAGTAAGATAGCTAACACTTGCAACAGCTTCATTTCCTACTTCATCTCTCTCTAATGTTATAATAAAATATTTAGAATCATCAGATGAATTTGAAAATGACATTACACGAAAAGATTGTATGTTTTGTACTGCAACATCAAAATCCATTAAAGTATTATCAATTGATATACTAGCATTTTCAATGTTAATACTTCCATCATCATCACTTGAGCATGATGTTAAGGTCAGTACTCCTAAAGTCAAAATACATAAAATAATTTTTTTCATAATCTATAGTTTTTAATTTCACTTGAAATATAGAACACGAAAATCAGCAAAACAATTTGATTAACACACTTTTAATATTAATACTATAAAAAAACCGAAGCAAAGCTTCGGTTTTTTTATATTTCTCAAGTTGTTACTTAGTGTAAACTTTTATTAAATCTTTGGTTTCAATCACTTCTGTGAAGTCTTCGTTATAAACTTTAACTGCATTTGCATAAACTAAGGTTAGCTGGTTACCTTCAATATACGATTCGTACTCGGTAAACTCTTCTTCAGTAAGCACATTAATAGAACTTATATAACCATCTCTACATTCAACATTTACTAAATAGGAATCATCAACCTTAGATACTTTTACTTCATGATGAAAAGAATCGCTAGAAGTCATAGATTTATTAGTTTCAAACTCTAGTGTTTCATTAACACTACAAACTATTTCATTTAAAATATTTTTGTGTTCTACTCCATCTTTATCCACATCAGTAGAAACACCAATATCATAGTTAGTTAATTTCCATATACCAACAAGATTTGAATCGTTATTGCTGTCTTTAGAACAAGAAAATAGTGTAGTAAACGAAATGCAAAGTACTGCAAGTGAGAGTAGGCTTTTCATATGGGACCAATTAATTTGCAGTAAATATATAACCTCTAACAAGTTAGCTGTTATAATTTAGATGAAACGCTAAAAATATAAGATTAACAGTATTTAAACCGCTTCCTGATTTATCAAATCAAAACGTACAATACCATCGTCATCAATTTTGGTAAGCTCCACATCGTGAATCGTATTTACTAAATGTGGATTCCAAGGCGATTTTACTTTTACGTAGTTTTCGGTAAACCCATGAATGTAACCTTCTTTATTTTCGCTTTCAAATAACACTTGTCGTTGTGTTCCAATTTGGCTTTCATAAAATGCTCTACGCTTTTTTACCGATAAACCTCGTAACATTTTACTACGTTTTGACCTTACATTTTTAGGAACAACGCCATCCATTTTTGAAGCTTCGGTATTATCTCTTTCAGAATATGTAAACACATGAAGATAAGAGATATCTAAATCGGACAGAAAATTATACGTTTCTAAAAAACGCTCATCAGTTTCACCAGGAAAACCAACAATAACATCAACACCTATACAAGCATTGGGCATTATTTCTCGTATTTTGGCAACTCTATCCACATAAAGTTCTCGCATATAGCGACGCTTCATTTTTTTAAGAATATCGTTACTTCCACTTTGTAATGGAATATGAAAATGAGGCACAAAAGCTCTAGACTGCGAAACCAACTCAATAGTTTCATTCTTTAAAAGATTAGGCTCTATTGAAGAAATACGTAAACGCTCAATACCTTCTACCTTATCGAGTTCGGTTACTAAATCTAAAAACGTATGTTCATGACGCTTGTTACCAAATTCACCCTTACCATAATCGCCAATATTAACACCAGTAAGTACAATTTCTTTAATGTCTTTTTCAGAGATTTCTTTAGCATTTTTAATAACATTATCCATGGTATCGCTCCGCGAAATACCTCTAGCTAATGGTATTGTACAGTAAGTACATTTATAGTCGCAGCCATCTTGTACTTTTAAAAATGCTCTTGTTCTATCTCCTATAGAATAGGAACCAACATAAAAATCGGCATCGTCAATATCGCAAGAATGCACTTCTCCAAAGTCATTTTTGCTCAGGTCATTAATGTAGTCGGTAATTTTGAATTTTTCGGTAGCACCTAGCACAAGATCAACACCATCAACATCTGCCAACTCCTGAGGTTTTAATTGCGCATAACAACCTACTGCTGCAACAAAAGCTTCTGGATTAGATTTTTGAGCTTGTTTAACTATAGTTTTAAATCGTTTATCAGCATTTTCGGTAACAGAACATGTATTGATAACATATATATCTGCTGTTTCAGAAAAATCAACACGATCAAAGCCTTCATCCTTAAAACCTCTTGCTATAGTAGAAGTTTCAGAAAAATTAAGCTTACAACCCAAAGTGTAAAATGCTACTTTTTTTCTTCCGTTCATTCTTGTACTTTTACCAAGTTGCAAATTTACAACTAATAAATAAAATGGTAAAACGCTTTTTTCTTAGTAGCTCAAAACTACCACACTACATATCAATATGTTGTGCAATTTTTATTCTAATCTCATGTGAAAGCAACAATCAAAGCAATTCAAATTCAGTTTTTAGATACAATGAACATAAAAACATTGGTTCATTAGATCCTGCGTTTTCAAAAGACAATGCCGATATTTGGGCAACCAACCAATTGTTTAACGGTTTAGTACAAATGGATGACAGCCTTAACGTAATACCTTGTATTGCTAAAAACTGGACTGTTACAGACAGCGCAACAACTTACACGTTTAACTTACGAAATGACGTTTATTTTCACAAGCACAAGTTGTTTGGAAAAGACTCTACAAGAACTGTTACTGCTCAAGATTTTGAGTACAGTTTAAACCGATTACAAGACAAACAAGTTGCCTCTCCAGGAAGTTGGGTATTAAACAAAGTTGCCAATTTTAAAGCGGTTAACGATACTATCTTCCGAATACAGTTAAAACAACCTTTTCCTGCTTTTTTAGGATTGCTTACTATGAAATATTGTTCGGTTGTTCCTAAAGAAATTGTAGCGCATTACGGTTCTGATTTTAGAAGTAATCCTATTGGAACAGGCCCTTTTAAATTTAAACGTTGGGAAGAGAATATTAAACTCGTATTCAGGAAAAATAATTTGTATTTTGAAATGGATACAAACGGAAATCAACTTCCGTATTTAGAAGCAGTTGCTATTACATTTTTACCAGACAAACAAAGTGAATTTTTACAATTTGCTCAAGGAAATATTGATTATGTATCTGGTTTAGATGCTTCTTATAAAGATGAAATTTTAACCTCAAAAGGAGAACTTAGAGATCAATACAAAACAGACGTTGACATCATTAGAGGTCCTTATCTTAATACTGAATATTTAGCGTTTTATTTAGATTCTGAAGTTAGCGAAATTCAATCCAAACTATTACGACAAGCAGTAAATTATGGGTTCGATAGACATAAAATGATGACTTACTTGCGAAATGGTATTGGTATTCCTGCCAATGGTGGATTTATCCCAAAGGGATTACCTGGTTACAACGAACAGACAGGTTACAGTTATCAACCTGAAAAAGCCAAACAACTTATTGATGATTTTAAAGCTGAAACAGGAATTACCCAACCAAGCATTACCATTACAACAACTAGTAATTATTTGAGTTTTTGCGAATATATACAACGTGAACTTCAAAAAGTTGGCCTACAAGTAAATGTAGATGTTATTCCTGCTGCTACTTTAAAAGACGCTAAGGCAAATGGTAAATTAGATATGTTTCGTGCAAGTTGGGTTGCCGATTATCCTGATGCTGAAAACTACCTATCTCTTTACTACAGCAAAAATTTTGCTCCTAATGGTCCAAACTACACACATTTTAAAAATGAATTATTTGACACTTGGTACGAACAAGCTTTTACTGAAACCAATACTAAAACACGTGAAGCACTTTACACCAAAATGGATAGTTTAATCATGCAAGACGCTCCTGTTGTGGTTATGTTTTACGATGAAGTCGTTCGTTTTACAAGAAAAAATGTAAACGGACTAGGGATTAACCCTATTAATTTATTGGAATTAAAAAAGGTGAGAAAAACTACTCTTCAATAGATTTTCCTATAGTTTCAATCTCATCAACTGGTTTGATGGTAGTTTTTTCCCAATGTCGCTTTAACAAAAAGTGAAACAAATACACCATTGCCACTCCAAATGGTAAAGCCAAAAGACCAAGTATTAAGCTATTGTCCCAATCCATTCCAATGTTGAAAATTCCATCTAGAACACCTAAAATTATTCCACCAACAAAGGTCCCAACATAATAACTTAAAACACCAATAATGGCAAACAACCATTTGTTTTTATTGTATTCTTCGGCTAACCTATAAAAGTAACGACCTATAAAGTAGATGAGTACTATTCCTAACATATATATTTAATTTATTTAGTTCTATATTTTTGGGTGATTTCAAACACATGCTCTAAAATATCGGCATCTTGTTGTGTAAATTCAATTGACCTACGTTGCATAACTACCTTTGCAACCTCAAATGCTTTTTTAGTTAAATACGTTGTAAATCCGCTATTTCCTCCCCAACTAAAACTTGGCACAAAATTTCTTGGAAATCCACTACCAAAAATATTTGAACTTACACCAACTACTGTTCCTGTATTAAACATAGTGTTAATACCACATTTGCTATGATCTCCCATCATTAAGCCACAAAACTGCAAGCCTGTTCTTGCAAAACCTTCGGTTTCATAACTCCACAGTCTTACTTCAGCATAATTATTTTTAAGGTTGGAATTATTGGTGTCTGCACCAAGATTACACCATTCTCCTAAAACTGAATTCCCTAAAAACCCATCGTGTCCTTTGTTTGAATATCCAAAAATCACCGAGTTATTTACCTCTCCTCCAACCTTACTATGTGGACCAACCGTTGTAGGACCATAAATTTTGGCTCCTAATTTTACAGTAGCATAATCACATAACGCAAAAGGGCCTCTTATAATACTACCTTCCATTATTTCGGCATCTTTACCTATGTAAATTGGACCATTGGTAGCATTTAAAGTTACAAAATCAAGTTTTGCGCCTTCTTCTATAAAAATATTGCTTGCTTCAATGGTATTGTTACTTGCAGGTATTGGTTGCGATTTTCGACCTTTTGTTAAAAGCTCAAAATCTTCAGCTATAGCATTACCGTTTTTTGAGAAAATATCCCAAGTGTGTTCAATCTTTATAACTTCAGCATTAAACTCAATCGCTTCGTAGGTGTCAAAATCCACATCATCTTGTGTGTCTTTAGCAAAAAATGCGATAACGTCTTCATCCTTAAAAATCGCCTGATTTTCCTCAAGGCTTTTCACCATTTCTGCAAGCTCAAAGTTTGGCACATACGATGCATTAATCATTACATTCTCATCCATTTCAACCATTGGGTATTTATTGGATAAGTAATCTTCGGTTAAAGTTGTGGTAGTATAACCAAGGTACATTTCCCATTTTTCTCTAATGGTTAAAATCCCTACACGTATATCGGCTACTGGTCTTGTATAGGTAAATGGCAACAAACTGTTACGACAAGGACCATCAAAAAGAATATAATTCATAATAAAAGTTTAAAGTTTAAAGTTTAGAGTTGTCTTTTAAAACCTAAACTTTCATTTATCCAAAAGTAACTTAATTGCCTAAAATAAAAAAGCCTTTCAATAGTTGAAAGGCTTTAATAAATATATTTTCGAGAAATTTATTTCTTGAATTTCGCGTATTTGTTTTTAAACTTGTCAATACGTCCTGCTGTATCAACTAATTTAGATTTACCAGTGTAGTATGGGTGAGATGTTCTAGAAATCTCTAATTTTACTAACGGATACTCTACACCATCTACTTCTAAAGTTTCTGTAGTATCTGCAGTTGACTTCGTTAAAAATACATCATCATTAGACATATCTTTGAATGCTACAAGTCTATAATTTTCTGGATGTATACCTTTTTTCATCTCTAATGCTTTATTATCGTTTCGTTTTTTTCGAGGTGCAAATTTAAGCAAATTTTATTATTGTACAATCTTTTTATTGTTTTTTATTTTTAAATTTATTGTAACAAATTTCAATACGAATATACTAATTAGAATATATTAACTAACAAAAACAATCATTTTATGGATATTCAAAAACCTTCGATTAAACCAATTGCCTACACTTACGGTCTATACCTAGCACTTTTATCTATTCTAGGTCTAGTAATTCTTTATGTTCTAAACATAGAAAAAAGCTGGATAATGAGTGGAATTTCATTTGTTCTCACAATAATTATCTATGTTTATGGCATTGGAACATTTAAAAAGCAAAATGGAAATTCACTTTCTATTAAAGATGCTTTAAAGGTAGGTTTAGCCATGGCTGTTGTAAGCGGAATAATCGCTGCTATTTATACAGTTATTCATTACGAATTCATTCAACCAGAATTTATTGAAAACATAAGAGAAAACGCCTATTTGGAAATGACTAAACAAAATCCAAATATGACGGAAGATCAATTAGCAACTGCAACAAAAATGACAAATATGTTTACTTCTAAATTTTTCATGGCAACAATGTACTTGGTAGCTAGTTTGTTTTTTGGATTTTTAATCTCATTAGTTGCTGGAGCTATAATGAAAAAAGAATAATACTCAGCTTAAATAATTTCTTTATTTTTGAACGATAGAATTTAGAAATCATTTACATGAACATATCAGTAGTCATACCACTACTTAACGAGAGCGACTCTTTAACAGAATTACATGATTGGATTGCAAATGTTATGCAATCCAATCATTTTTCTTATGAAATTCTATTTATTGACGATGGTAGTACTGATGGCTCTTGGGAGACCATTACATCGTTATCTAATAAAAATCCAAACGTAAAAGGCATTAGGTTTCTTAAAAACTTTGGAAAATCGCAAGCACTACACGCTGGTTTTGAAAAAGCAAAAGGTGACGTAGTAATTACTATGGATGCCGATTTACAAGACAATCCTGACGAAATCCCTGAGCTTTACAATATGATTGTTAAAGAGGGTTACGATTTGGTTTCTGGCTGGAAAAAGAAACGTTTCGACTCCGTAATTTCTAAAAATCTACCTTCCAAACTTTTTAATTGGGCTGCACGAAAAACATCAGGCGTAAAATTGCACGATTTTAATTGCGGTTTAAAATCATACAATAATAAAGTAGTAAAAAACATTGATGTTAATGGTGAAATGCACAGATACATTCCTGTGCTTGCCAAAAATGCTGGTTTTACTAAAATTGGTGAAAAAGTGGTGCAACATCAAGCCAGAAAATATGGCGAAACCAAATTTGGAATGGAACGTTTTATTAATGGTTTTCTAGACCTTATCACCATTTGGTTTTTATCGCGTTTTGGTAAACGTCCTATGCATCTTTTTGGCGCTCTTGGAGTGATTATGTTTGCCATTGGTTTTGGGTTTGCGCTATACTTAGGAATAGATAAACTCTTTTTAAACCCAACAGGTCGACTCATAACCCAACGACCACAATTTTACATCTCACTAGCCACAATGATTATTGGAACACAGTTTTTTGTTGCTGGGTTTTTAGGTGAGATTATTTTAAGAAGTAAGCAGGACAAAAAACGCTATTTGGTTAAGGATGAACTAAATTTATAATCCTTTTCTTATAAATTAACGCCTAATTAAACTTTAACATTTACCTAATTGTTTATTTTTGTTATATACAATTTCAGATAACTTATGATTTATATTGAACCAGAATTATTAGAGAGAGTGAACACTTGGTTAACACCAACTTTTGACGATAACACTCAAGAACAGATAAAACATTTAATTGCAACCAACCCAAAAGAGCTTAAAGAATGCTTTTACAAGGACCTTGAGTTTGGTACTGGAGGAATGAGAGGTATTATGGGACTTGGCACTAACCGAATTAACAAATACACGCTAGGAAAAAACACACAAGGACTAAGCAATTACTTAAAACAAGTATTTTCTGGAGAAACTATAAAAGTTGCCATTGCTTATGATTGTAGACACAACAGTAACTCTTTTGGTAAAGTTGTAGCAGATGTATTTTCGGCAAACGGAATTCAAGTGTATTTATTTGAAGATTTAAGAGCTACTCCTGAACTTTCATTTACGCTAAAACATTTAGGTTGTCACTGCGGAATTGTACTTACTGCTTCACACAATCCACCAGAATACAATGGATACAAAGTATATTGGCAAGATGGCGGACAATTAGTACCACCACAAGATGCTGAAATTATTGCTGAAATAAACAAGTTGGATTATTCTGAAATTAAATTTGAAGCAAATACAGATTTAATCGAATACATAGGTGAAGCTATTGATAATGTGTTTATTGATAACTCAGTAAAAAACGGAAGTTTTAACACCTCAGCAGAAGCTAGAGAAAACTTAAATATTGTATTTACCTCTTTACACGGAACCTCAATTACTGCTGTTCCTGAAACTCTAAAAAGAGCTGGCTATACCAATGTAAATATAGTAGAAGAACAGCGTCAACCTAATGGCGATTTCCCTACTGTGGCATCACCAAATCCTGAAGAACCCGAAGCTTTAAAAATGGCTATGGAACTTGCTGAAAAAGTAAATGGAGATATTGTAATTGGCACTGATCCTGATTGTGACCGCTTGGGTGTTGCTGTAAGAAACCTAGATAATGAATTGGTGATTTTAAATGGTAATCAAACCATGATTTTAATGACTGATTTCTTATTAAAACAATGGAAAAACTCTGGTAAAATCAATGGTAATCAATTTGTAGGCTCTACAATTGTATCTACACCTATGATGTCGGTTTTAGCAAATGCTTATGATGTAGAATGCAAAATTGGTTTAACTGGTTTTAAATGGATTGCTAAAATGATTAAAGACTTCCCTAATATGGATTTTATTGGTGGTGGTGAAGAAAGTTTTGGATTTATGGTTGGTGATTTCGTAAGAGACAAAGATGCTGTAACCTCTACCCTTTTAGCTTGTGAAATTGCTGCTCAAGCAAAAGCTGAAGGTAAAACACTATATGAAGCATTAATTGATTTATACGCTGAACATGGATTGTATAAAGAGCGTTTAATATCATTAACCAAAAAAGGAATTGAAGGCGCTCAAGAAATTAAGCAAATGATGATTGATGCTAGAGAAAATCCGTTAAAAGAAGTTAATGGCTCAAAAGTAGTTAGAATTGAAGACTACCAATTATCTATTGCAAAAGATGTAAAAAACAATACTGAAGAAGCCATTGATATTCCAAAATCTAACGTATTGATTTACTATACCGAAGATGGTAGTAAAATAGCACTTAGACCAAGTGGTACCGAACCAAAAATTAAGTTTTACATCAGCGTAAATACTACATTAGACAATGTGTCAGACTTTAAAACAGTGGAACAAAAATTGGAATCGAAAATTGACGCCATTGTTGACGACATGAAAATAAATTAATGAATTACTTTAAGCAAATACTTCGCTTTGCGAAACCTTATAAAAGTTATGCTGTACTTAATATAATAAGCAATGTTTTTTATGCATTGTTTGGTACTTTAGCTATGGTTTCACTATTTCCAATGCTTAATGTGTTATTTGACAAAACCAAACAAATAAACACTAAGCCAACTTGGGAAGGCATTTCTAAAATTAAAGATTATTTAGAAAGCTATTTAAATTACTTTGTTACTCAAAAAGCTAATGAAGGACATGACGATGTCCTTATTTTTATGGTAGTTTTGGTAGTAAGTATGTTTTTACTAAAAAACCTATTTAGCTATTTAGCAATGTACTTTATCACCTTTTTAAGAAACGGTGTTTTAAAAGACATAAGAAATGAATTGTATGACAAAGTGGTAGATTTACCTATCGCTTACTTTTCTGAAAAACGAAAAGGAGATACTATTGCTAGAATAACAACCGATGTTCAAGAAATACAAACTTCATTCTTGTCGATACTAGAGCTTATTGTTAGAGAACCGTTAATGATACTGTTTACAATCGTTACCATGTTTCTCATTAGTGCTAAACTCACGTTGTTTGTTTTTATTTTTATTCCTGTTTCTGGTTTTATTATTTCCAGAATTGGAAAAAGTTTAAAAAAGCGCTCTGATAGAGTTCAAAGTGAGCAAGGTCAACTACTATCTATCATTGAAGAAACTCTTGGTGGACTTAAAGTGATTAAAGGTTTTAACTCTCAAAAAATATTTGGCGAAAAGTTTAAAGAATCTACAACACGATTCAACAAGTTTTCAAACAACCTACTTAACCGTCAAAATTTAGCATCGCCAACTAGTGAGTTTTTAGGTATTTTGGTTATTTCCATTCTACTGTGGTATGGAGGTCAAATGGTTTTAATTGATGGTAGCTTAGAGGCTGGTTTATTTATTGTTTATATGGGGTTAGCATACAATATCTTAACACCTGCAAAGGCAATAAGCAAAGCAAGCTATAGTGTAAAAAAAGGAAATGCTGCTGCCGAACGAGTACTGGAAATTCTAAACACACCTTCTCCACTTGAAGATAAACCTAACGCCAAAAACAAATCGGATTTTAATTCTGAAATAGCGATAAACGATGTGTCTTTTAAATATGAAGACGATCTAGTACTTAAAAACTTTTCCATTAAAGTACCTAAAGGTAAAACTATTGCTTTAGTTGGGCAATCAGGTAGCGGAAAATCTACAATTGCTAATCTTGTAACTCGTTTTTATGACGTTACTAAAGGTAGCATTGAAATTGATGGTGAAAACATTAAAGACCTTACTAAAAAATCGTTGAGAAACCTTATGGGATTGGTTACTCAAGATTCAATATTATTCAACGAGTCTGTAAAAAACAATATTCTTCTTGGTAAAAAAGACGCTACTGATGAAGAAATTATTGAAGCCTTAAAGGTAGCCAATGCTTGGGAGTTTGTTAAAGATTTACCTAACGGAATAGACACCAACATTGGCGACTCTGGAGGAAAATTATCTGGTGGTCAAAAACAACGTTTAAGCATTGCAAGAGCAGTCTTAAAAAATCCACCTATCATGATTTTAGACGAAGCAACTTCTGCCCTTGATACAGAAAGCGAACGCTTAGTACAAGTTGCACTAGAAAACATGATGAAAAACAGAACGTCAATTGTTATAGCGCATAGGCTGTCTACCATTCAAAATGCCGATGAAATTATAGTAATGCAAAAAGGTGAAATTGCCGAACAAGGCAAACACAACGAACTTATTGCTTTAAATGGTGTTTACAAAAAACTTGTAGACATGCAAAGTTTTGAATAAGCTACTATTTCACTTAAAATAAATAAGTAAATATAAAAGGGATACATCCTAAATAGGATGTATCCCTTTCTTTATATTACCAGATTTGGGGACACTGGCAATAAGCTAGTAGGTTAGGTGATGTAAACATAAAACAAAAATTCTTACAAAGCAAGAAAAAAATGCATTTCGTCGTAATAAAACTACACTTAATCGATAAAAATTACATTAACATATTGTAAATCAGTATTTTAAATTTTAAAATAAAAATCCACTTTTTTTAATTAAACTTTTCATATTTTCAAAAGTCTAAATAATAAACTTATAAGTGACTGACGAAAAAGAGCTATTACTTAGATTAAGAACCGAAAACACCAAAGAACAAGCCTTTAAAGAATTACTATCGCTTTACAAGGAACGCTTATATTGGCATATTCGAAAAATTGTGATTTCACACGATGATGCTGATGATGTACTTCAAAATACATTTATAAAAGTATATAAGAACATTCATAATTTTAAAGGAGATAGTAAATTGTTTTCATGGATGTATCGTATCGCTACCAACGAATCTATAACTCATTTAAACAAAAACGCGAAACACCTTCAAATTAGTAATGAAGAGCTTCAGCAAAACTCAATTTCCAATTTAAAAGCTGATGTGTATTTTGAAGGCGATGACATACAATTAAAATTACAACAAGCCATTGCAACGTTACCTCAAAAACAACAACTTGTATTCAACATGAAATATTTTGATGATATAAAATACAAAGACATGGCTGAAATATTGGACACAAGCGAAGGAGCATTAAAAGCATCCTACCATATCGCAGTAAAAAAAATAGAAGACTACCTAACCTCGAATTAAACCTTTTGAGTATATTTTAGTCAAATAAACAAATGAAAAACAAAAAATTAGAACATATTAAAACAACTGGCTTTAAAACTCCAAAAAACTATTTTGAAGGTTTAGACGATTCTATACTAAACCAAGCTAAGCTATCTTCAAAAATAGATACTAATGGATTTAAAGCACCTGAGTCTTATTTTGAAAATTTAGATGTAAAAGTGTTAGATGCTGTGAAAACGCAACCAGAAACCAAAGTTATAAAGTTGTTTAATTGGAAAAAAACAGCGTCAGTTGCAGCAATTGCAGCATGTATGGTTTTAGCTTTTAATTTGTTTTTTGGTTCTGAAGACCAAATAAGTTTTGATGACCTAGAGCTAACATCTATTGAAAGCTACATTAGTGAAGAAGATTTTACCAACGAGGACTTTGCTTCTTTAGTTACCAATGATGATATTAGCATTTACGACTTTTCGGAACTATCAATAACCGAAAACACCCTTGAAAATTATATTATTGAAAACACAACTGTTGAAGATTTAATTACTGATTAATAATGAAAAAGTTAATAGTATCCCTTTGTTTTATTTGCCTTTTTGCAACTGCTTTTTCTCAATCTCATGAAGAAAAAAAAGAACGCATTAACGCACTAAAAATAGCATTTATAACAGAACACTTAAACCTTACCGAAAGTGAAGCACAAAAGTTTTGGCCTATATATAATGCTTATGAAGAAAAAGACGACCAATTGAAAAAAACTTCAGCTAATACTCGAAAAAGAATCTCATTAGAGTTTGACTCTCTGTCAAATAAAGAAGCTGAATCATTATTAAATGATGTTATTGAAAATGCCAATACTCGTCACAAATTACATGTTAATTATATCAACAGTTTACGTGAAGTTTTTTCTGCAAAAAAAATAATTCTTTTAAAACAAATCGAAGATGATTTTAAACGAAAAATGTTTGAAGAGTTTAAAAAACGTCGACAAGAACGAAAAAACAAACCCTAAATAATTAAAGAGCCTTTTCAGGCTCTTTTTTTTAGTTCTTAAAAGTAAGCTTAGAAATTCGTCCTTTACCTGCTGCATAAGCTACTGAATCGTTTAAAAACCTTATGGTATAAAACCCTTCATCACTAAGATGTTTCCATGAATCTCCTGCATTATTAGTGTAGTCAATTCCTTTAAAACCTACAGCAACTAATTCTTTGGCATTACTATTTGGTACATATTGCACACAACTTCTATAACCTGGTCCTTTTCCGTTAGCAACCACACTCCATGTTTTTCCTCCATCTTCTGTTCGTATTTTATTGTCTATAGTATCATTAGGTTGGGTATAATCTCCTCCTATTGCAAAACCATGTTGTGCATCATAAAAATCCAAAGAGTACATTCCTGTAGTTTCTTTTCCTTGAATAATTGGTGTATCATAAACTTCCCAAGTTGCCCCTTTATCTGGTGAATATAAAATTCTGCTTGCTTTTCCTCCTGTAGCAACCCAAGTATGGTTGTCAACTATAGCGATATTAGTATCGCTTGCTGCAAAAGCTGCTTCGCCATTTATAGTTTTCGGTAAATCTTCACAAGGCAATTTAGTCCATGTTTCTCCACCATCTCTGGTAATTATTACACTCATACAATCATCAGTTGGATCACCAATAGCAATACCTTCTTGGTTGTTCCAAAAATCCATAGAATCGTAAAATGCTTTTGGATGGATTTCTTGGTAAACAAGTTTAATTTCATTGTCTTCAAATTTATATAACATGGCTGGTGAAGCTATTGATAACACAAATAATGCATCTTCAATCTTATCTATTGATCTAATAGCTAGCGCTGAAGTATCTGATTTAAAAAGTCTTGACCAATAGGACAATCTTTCACCAAAATCTGAAGAACCAAATACATTTGAATTCTCTTTATTCATTTCATCAATTGATTCAAAACCAAAATTACCATTAGAACCAGCAAACCAAACTTTGCCATTCGCAATTTTTATTGCTCTAACATCTAATAATGAATCTTCTGTAATAATAGTTTCAATTTCAACACTTGTAAAACTATTGCTTCTTTTAGCTTCCTTATCATTACACGAACATAACATAACTAGCAATACAGCAACAACTAATATTCTCATTTCAAATATATTTTGCTTAAAAATAGAAATATAACACAACTTTAAAATAAATCAACATATTAACCGTATCTTTGCATGCTGAATTTTTTACAATGCGATTACATAGAAATTTATGTTTTGCCGTTATTGACGGCTTACACAAGATATTTAACGAAGGGGAATATGCCGACAAGGTAATTCAATCTCTTTTAAAGCGTGATAAACGTTGGGGAAGCAGAGACAGATCGTTTGTTGCCGAAACCACTTACGACATTGTACGTTGGAAACGTTTATATGCTGAAATAGCTGAAGTTAAAGCACCTTACGACAGAGACAACCTTTGGCGAATGTTTGCTGTTTGGGCAACCTTAAAAGGTATTCGTTTACCTGATTGGAAGTATTTTGTAAATACGCCAACACGTAAAATTAAAGGTCGCTTTGATGAATTATCAAAAATTAGAAAATTCCGCGAGTCCATTCCTGATTGGATTGATGAAGTTGGAATTGCAGAATTAGGTGAAGATACATGGACTAAGGAAATTGCTATGCAAAATGAGCAAGCCGAAGTTATCTTACGTGTAAACACCTTAAAAACCAACAAAAAAGACTTACAGTTAAAACTTCAGTCTGAAGATATTGAAACCGAGTTTTTAAATAACTATCCTTACGCTCTAAAATTAAAAGAACGCGCTAATGTATTTAAAACCGAAGCCTTTAAAGATGGTTGGTTCGAAGTACAAGATGCATCGTCTCAATTAGTAGCCGACTTTTTAGATGTGCAACCAGGAATGAAAGTTGTAGACACTTGTGCTGGAGCTGGTGGTAAAACATTACACATCGCTGCTTTGATGCAAAACAAAGGTCAGGTGATTGCAATGGATATTTATGAAAGTAAGTTAAAAAAGCTAAAAACCAGAGCCAAGCGTAATGGTGTTCATAATTTTGACATGCGTGTTATTGACTCTACAAAACCTATCAAAAAACTTTATGACAAAGCCGATAGAGTTTTAATTGACGCTCCTTGTTCGGGATTAGGTGTTTTACGTAGAAATCCTGATGCAAAATGGAAATTAGAACCTGAATTTCTAGACAGCATAAGAGTAACACAACAAGAGGTATTACAACAATACTCTAAAATGGTAAAACCTGGTGGCAAACTAGTGTATGCTACATGTTCGGTTTTACCTTCTGAAAACCAAAAACAAGTTGACAAATTTTTAACATCGGAATCTGGAAAAGACTTTACCTTTGTAAAAGACAAAAAGATTTTAGCCCATAAATCAGGTTTTGATGGGTTTTACATGGCATTACTTGAAAAGAAAAAATAAACTAAATAGATGAAACAATTCTACACTTTAATAGCTACTTTAATTTTTTCAACTGTAGCTTTTGCACAAATTCCAGCAGGCTATTACGATAGTGCCACAGGAACTGGCTACACTTTAAAAACGCAACTACACAACATTATAGACAACCATAACGATCAAGGTTATAATGCTATGGATGGTTTTATTGCTTCTTATGATTTAGATAATTATTATGAAACAGGAAGTAACACCATTTTAGATCCTTATTCAGAAAACCCAACAGGATCAGACCCTTACACCTTCTCTCCTGTTAGTGACGAGTGTGGAAATTACAGTGGAGAAGGCGATTGCTATAACAAAGAACACGTTATCCCTCAATCTGTTTTCAGCCAAAACACACCAATGCGAAGCGATGCGCACCATCTCTTACCTACAGATGGTAGAGTTAATGGTTTTAGAAACAATTATCCATTTGGAGTAGTTGATAATAGTCAATTAGTAAATCAAGATGGTATTTCTAATCCAACGCAAAATGGTTCTAAACTTGGAGGCAACCTCAATAGTGGTTACTCTGCTGGTTATACCAATACAGTTTTTGAACCTATTGATGAATTTAAAGGAGACATTGCTCGTATCTACTTCTATTTTGTAACACGATACGAAGATCAAATCAGTAGTTGGGGAAGCTATGCTATGTTTGACGGAAGTTCAGACAAAGTATTAGACGATCCTTTTTTAAGTATACTTCTAACATGGCACCAAATGGACCCTGTTTCTCAAAAAGAAATAGATCGAAATAACAATATCTATTACAACCATCAGAGTAACAGAAACCCTTTTGTTGACCATCCTGAGTACGTTGAAATGATTTGGAACATAACTCCTGACACCGAAGCTCCTTCTACTCCAACCAATCTTATGGTTACTAACGAAGGTTCAACTACAATTTCTTTAGATTGGACTGCTTCAACTGACAACATAGGTGTTACTGCTTATGATGTTTATGTAGATGGTGTATATAATATGACGGTTACTACAAATTCAGCAACTGTAGTTAATTTAACTCCAGAAACCACATATTCGTTTTATGTAATTGCAAAAGATGCTGCAGGAAACGAATCTTCTCAAAGTAACTCAGTAAATGGTACCACAACAGAAGCTGGAGCCATTGGTGATGAGTGTGCCTCAGAAGATTTTGAAAACATGCCAGCAAACAGCTCTCAATATAATGCTAGAACTTGGACTGGAGATAGTGGTACTTGGAACGCTACCGAAGCTAGAACAGATGAAACTATAGAAGGCAGCAGAGCTATATTAATAGATTATAGAGGTACTACTGATGGTGCATCTTTAACCTCACCTACTCTTAGTGGTGGTATTGGAAGTTTTACGATTACTACTCAACGTATCTTTTCTGGTTCTGATGGAACCTTAAATGTAATGGTAAATGGAAATCTTGCAGGCACAATCCCTTATAGCGATACTGTACAAACTACAACTATTACTGATATTAATGTTGATGGAAATGTAACTGTGGTAATTGAGGATAATAACTCAGGAGATGCCAGAGTAGGAATGGATAATTTATCTTGGACATGCTATTCAAGTTTAAGTTTACCTGAAAATAGTATAGAAGCTATTTCAATTTATCCAAACCCAGTAAAAAATAGCTTAAACATTAAACTTAACAGTCAAACCGAAACTCAAATTGACATATTTAATGTTTTAGGTAAGCATGTTTTATCAAAAGTAATTACCAATTCTAGTACAATAAATACAGAACAACTTTCAACAGGAGTTTATATTTTAAGAATTAAACAAGGTAATTATACCTTAAGCAAAAAGCTCATAAAAAACTAAACTTAAAAAAGCGACTTGTAAGAGTCGCTTTTTTTTGTTCAAAACCTCGTGAATAAATCCTACAATCAATAATTGAAATAATCATCATTACACGAAAAAAAGTGTATTTTTGCACTTTCAAAACACAACTATAACATACGCATAATGATTCATTTCTTCGGAAACCAAAACAGCAAAGTATTTGCTGTTCAAGCCACAAAAGAATTATCAACAGAAACCATTTCTAAATTAGTATGGTTATTTGGCGACCAGCCAAAAATAGAACAAGCATCTCTCGATGCTTTTTTTGTTGGTCCAAGAGCAGCAATGATAACGCCTTGGAGTACAAATGCTGTAGAAATTACTCAAAACATGGGAATTTCTGGCATCATTAGAATTGAAGAATTCATTTCTACATCTGAAGATTTTAAAGGGTACGACCCAATGATTTCTGAAAAGTTTTCAAGCTTAAATCAAGACATCTTTACCATAAATATTCAACCTGAAGCGATTCAGAATATTGAAGATATTTCGGCATATAACCAACAAGAAGGTTTAGCGCTTAGCGACGAAGAAATTGAATATCTTGAAGGTGTTTCAAAAAAGATTGGTCGTCCATTAACAGACTCTGAAGTATTCGGGTTCTCACAAGTGAACTCAGAACACTGTCGTCATAAAATTTTCAACGGAACATTTGTTATTGATGGAGAAGAGAAACCGACATCGTTATTCAAAATGATTAAGGAAACTTCGAAACAAAATCCAAACGATATTGTTTCTGCATACAAGGATAACGTAGCGTTTATAAAGGGACCTGTTGTAGAACAGTTTGCGCCAAAGCGTGCTGATGTTCCTGAATATTACCAAACTAAAGATTTTGAATCTGTAATTTCATTAAAAGCAGAAACACACAATTTCCCAACAACTGTAGAGCCTTTTAATGGAGCTGCAACAGGTTCTGGTGGAGAAATTAGAGATAGACTTGCTGGTGGTAAAGGTTCTATTCCTTTAGCCGGAACAGCTGTTTATATGACATCTTATTCGCGTTTAGAAGAAGAGCGTCCTTGGGAAAAGGCGTTTCCTGAGCGCAAATGGTTGTACCAAACTCCAATGGATATTCTAATTAAAGCCTCTAATGGAGCTTCTGATTTTGGAAATAAATTTGGGCAACCTCTTATTTGTGGTTCTGTTTTAACTTTTGAACACCAAGAAGGCAGCGATAAAATCGGTTATGACAAAGTGATTATGCAAGCTGGTGGTATTGGTTACGGAAAAGCAGATCAAGCCATAAAAGACACACCTAAAGAAGGTGACAAAATCGTAATTTTAGGTGGTGATAATTACCGAATTGGTATGGGAGGTGCTGCTGTATCGTCTGCTGATACAGGTGAATTTGACAGTGGTATTGAGCTAAATGCCGTACAACGTTCTAACCCAGAAATGCAAAAACGTGCTGCTAATGCGGTTCGTGGTATGGTAGAAAGTGATGAAAATTCAATTGTTTCTATTCACGATCATGGTGCTGGTGGACATCTTAACTGTTTATCTGAATTGGTTGAAGACACAGGTGGGTACATTGATTTAGATAAATTACCAGTGGGTGATCCTACCCTTTCTGCTAAAGAAATTATTGGTAACGAGTCTCAAGAGCGTATGGGATTAGTCATTTCAGAAAAGCACTTAGACACTTTACATAAAATTGCAGACAGAGAACGTTCACCTATCTACGATGTTGGTGAGGTTACTGGCAAGCATCGTTTTACTTTTGAGTCTAAAACCAATGGTGATAAACCAATGGATTTGGCTTTAGAAGACATGTTTGGTAGCTCTCCAAAAACTATAATGACAGATCATACGGTTGACAAAAACTACAGTGATCTATCCTATAATTCAGATAACTTTTACGATTACTTAGACCAACTATTACAACTCGAAGCTGTAGCTTGTAAAGATTGGTTAACTAACAAAGTAGACCGTTGTGTTGGTGGTAAAGTGGCCAAACAACAGTGTGCTGGTCCATTACAACTTCCATTAAATAATGTAGGTGTAATGGCTTTAGATTATAAAGGAAAAGAAGGTATTGCCACAAGTATTGGCCACTCACCTATTTCAGGATTAATAAATCCTGTGGCTGGTAGTCGCAATTCTATTACCGAAGCCTTAACAAATATTATTTGGGCACCATTAAAAGATGGTTTGCAGAGTGTTTCGCTTTCTGCAAACTGGATGTGGCCTTGTAAAAATGAAGGTGAAGATGCTCGACTATATGAAGCAGTAAAAGCTGTTTCAGATTTTGCAATAGACTTAGGCATCAATGTACCTACAGGAAAGGATTCTTTATCCATGAAACAAAAATATCCTGATGGTGATGTTATTTCTCCTGGTACAGTTATCATTTCTGCTGCTGCAAATTGTAACGATATTTCTAAGGTTGTAGAACCTGTTTTCAAGAAGGATAAAGGAAATATTTATTATATCAATATATCTCAAGACGACTTTAAACTTGGTGGTAGCTCGTTTGCACAAATCAATAATAAAGTAGGAAACAGTACACCAAATGTAAAAAGTGCAGCTTATACTAAAACTGTGTTTAACACGATTCAGCAATTAATAAAAGATAATAAAATTGTTGCTGGTCATGATGTGGCTTCTGGTGGATTGATTACAACTTTACTTGAATTGTGTTTTGCAGATAACAATCTTGGTGCAGAATTAGATATTACTGAATTGGCTGAAAAAGATTCATTCAAAGTTTTATTTGCTGAAAACGCTGGTATCGTTATTCAATCTACAGATAATAGTGTAGAAAACACATTGTCTGAAGCAGGAATTACCTTCCATAACATTGGAAAAGTAACTGATGCTGATGTATTAAGCATCATCAACGGAAGCGACGTATTTACCATGACGGTTTCGAGATTACGAGATATGTGGTACAAAACCTCTTTCCTACTCGACCAGAAACAAACCGCAAATGGTTTAGCTGAAGCTCGTTACAACAACTACAAACAACAACCACTTCAATATACATTCCCAAATCATTTTACAGGTAAACTGCCTAGTATTGACGGTAGCAAACCAAGACCTAAAGCTGCTATCTTACGTGAAAAAGGAAGTAACTCTGAACGCGAAATGGCAAATGCTATGTACTTAGCAGGTTTTGATGTTAAAGATGTACACATGACCGATTTAATTTCTGGTCGTGAGACTTTAGAAGACATTCAGTTTCTTGGTGCTGTTGGTGGTTTCTCAAACTCTGATGTTTTAGGCTCTGCTAAAGGTTGGGCTGGTGCTATTAAATACAATGACAAAGCCAACGAAGTCATTAAAAATTTCTTTGAAAGAGAAGACACGCTTTCGGTTGGTATTTGTAACGGTTGCCAGTTAATGATGGAACTAGATCTTATTAATCCAGAGCATGAGCAGCATGGTAAAATGGTACATAATGATTCTCATAAACACGAGAGCTCATTTACCTCTGTAAAAATTCAAGAGAATAACTCTATTATGCTTTCAACGCTAGCAGGTAGTACATTAGGTGTTTGGATTTCTCATGGTGAAGGAAAATTCAACCTTCCTTATGCTGAAGATCAGTACAATATTGTAGCAAAATATGGTTATGCTGAATATCCTCATAACCCAAATGGTTCAGATTTTAATACAGCTATGATGACAGATAAAACTGGAAGGCATTTGGTGACTATGCCACACATTGAGCGTTCTACATTTCAATGGAACTGGGCAAACTATCCTGATGGACGACAAGATGAAGTTTCGCCTTGGTTAGAAGCTTTTGTAAATGCTAGAAAGTGGATTGAGAACAACTAATTATTTTTTTTAATTAATTTAGTAGAGAAATTACCCCAAATGAAACAACTTTCACTCGTATTTTCTCTACTATTTTTTTTATCTGTAAATGCTCAAGATTCAGATTTAAAACCACTCGTAGATCAACTAAAAACTGAAATACAATCTGAAAAGGACGATGCCAAAAAGTTATTTCTTTTAGATAGCCTAACATCGGTTGTTAGAGATAAATCTAGTTTTCCATACGACTCTATTGCACGTACTACTATAGATCTCGCTATAAAACTAGACTCTTTTAATATTGCGGCTTACAACACTACAAACCTTATTAATTATCACAATAATTTTTTAGGAAAACCTAAAACAGGTATTGCTATTTTCAATACTTATTTTAAAGCCTTAAAAAATAATATTAGTGCTAGAAATTTAGCAGGTTTATATATAGACTCTGGCGATAGTTATTACTTTACTAAACAAGTAGACTCTGCAATGTCTCACTACGACAAAGCTATTACTTATGCCGAAAAAGCTAATGATAATCGGGTTAAAGGATTTGCTATTCTGTATAAAGGTTATGCCTATTCTGATGAAGGAAAATTTGCGCTGGCTTCGCAAACTCTAAAACAAGCTTCAGAAATTTTTATTCAAGAAAAAGACACTTTCAATATTATAGCTGCTAAAAACTCCTTAGCCATATTGTATAGTGCTAATGGTTTTATAGAAGAAGCTCAAAAAGAACGCAAAGAAACTATAAAATTAGCCACCGAAACTAAAAGTTACGGACAGCTTATCTCACTGTATGTTAACGAAGCAAACGATTTAAAAAAGCTAGGTTTAGAAACCCAACGTATTGAGAATCTTCACAAAGCTATGGTGGTTTGTAAAAAATCGAATCATTTCAATTACTTCAACCCTATTTTATTGAATGCGCTCACTATTGCTTATGCCGAAAATGATAGTTTAGAAAAGGCGAAATTCTATTTAAAAGAAGTTGAAAAAGACCAACAAAACACAGAAGGCATCCATAAAGCTAGATATTATAAAGCCTTAAAAAAACTAGCTTTTGCTGAAAAAGACTACGAAAAGGCAAAGACACTTGGTATAGAGCACTTAAACATTGTCTCTACAAGTAACGACATTAAAGACAAGAGAAAGGCTCAGAAATTCTTATCTGAAGTCTACGAAAAATTAAACAGACCTGATGAAGCACTTTCGTTTTATAAAGCTTCAAAAAAAATTGAAGACTCTATACAGTCGATACAAAAAACCAAAGCACTAGCCTATTACCAAACGCTTTATGAAACTGCAAAACGAGACAAAAAGATAGAAGAACAAAATAGTGAAATTGCACTTCTAGATGAACAAAACAAACGCAAAAAACAAACCTTATGGTTTAGCATTTTAGCATTAATAGCACTGTTTAGTATTATCGTTTTATGGCGTTCTCGAAGATTTTCACAAAAAAAAGCACAACTACAAAAAACCTTTGCACAAGATTTAATTAGAAATGTAGAAACCGAACGTAAACGCATTTCTAGCGAACTTCACGATAGTGTGGGCCAAAGTCTGTTACTCATAAAAAACAAAGTTTTGCTCAACGATACACAAAACCAAGACACCAAAATTATAGACGACACTATTGATGAAGTGAGACATATATCTCAAAGTCTTCATCCTTTTCAGTTTGAAAAATTGGGTTTATTAGCTTCAATTAAAAATACGGTTGAGAATTTTCAGAAAAACTCTGACATCTTCTATTCAGAAGTTATTGAAATCGAAAAGTTAGAAATTTCTAAAGACAAAGAAATTTTTGTTTTTAGAATGCTGCAAGAATGCTTAAACAATGTTGAAAAACACTCTAAAGCAAAAGCTTGTAACATCATGGTTGAAAACCTAAACGATTCTGTATTATTTCAAATAAAAGATAATGGTATTGGGTTTGATGTGTCTGAAAACAGTCAAATTATAGATAGCCTTGGATTAAAAACTCTAAAAGAGCGTGCCCAAATAATCGGTGCTCAGTTAAGTATTGATTCTGTTAAAGGAAAAGGCACAACGATACAAATAAAAGTTCCTAAACGTTAAACAATGCCAACAACTATTATTCTTGCAGATGACCATCCATTACTACTTAATGGAACAAAAGAATTTTTAGAAAAAAAATGGTTTAAAGTTATTGATACTGCAACCGACGGTAATACTGCGTACAACAAAATTTCAAAACAAGTTCCTGATATTGCTATACTGGATTTTGACATGCCTAAACTAAATGGGCTCGAAGTCGCACAAGAAATACAACGCAATCAGATAAATACTAAAGTTATTATTTTAACACTTCATAAGCAAGAATCGTTACTAAACGAAGTGGGAAAAACTATACATGGATACATTACAAAAGATAGTGCTTTAGAAGAGTTAGAGCTATGCTTAGATAGTATTAACAATAACAACACGTACATAGGAAAGAAACTAAAAAACACAGTTCATTTTGATAGCAGCACTAATACATCTATTGAAACTTTAACTGCTACCGAATTAAAAATATTAAAATACTTAGAAAAAAACCTCAACAGCACACAGATTGCCGAAGAGCTATTTATCTCTAAACGTACTGTTGAAAAACACCGAAGTAACATTATAAAAAAGCTAGAGATAGATACCACCAACCAAAATGCACTTTTTGTCTGGTTAAAACAAAACCCAGACCTTTTTAATACGTAAGCCTACGTATTTTACTACCAAACAACATGTTATAATTTTGAAACTTATAAAATTGTAACATCCTATTATCACTAAGCACAAATATTATTTACCTATTAATTATTGGGTTGTAGATATCTTTTATGTAAGCATAAGCAATAAAGACTATCATCTATTACAACCCGATGGATATAGTTACATTTTATATTCTGAAGAAAACAACACAACCTATCACAAGCCACTTGCAACCCCTTTACAATTAAAACATTCTCAATTTGTAGTTAAATGCAGACCAACATATGTAGATCATCTTACTCAGAATAATATAACTATAGAGGCTACCAATTCTGATGAATTTTTAGTGCAACTAAATACACCTAAACTTAAGGATCTTACACCTTCAATATTAGATAGTATTATTTTTCACCTTCACTTTTTAAACGAAAACACATCACTAAAACAACTTTCTAAACGCTATCAATGCGATACCAAAAACATTGAAAACCTGTTTAAACGTAGCGTTGGACTTTCTTTTATTCAGTATCAAAACATCCTAATTACACTACGTAGACCTACGTATTGAATAGAGCTCTACACTAATATAATTTAGCATATAGAATCAATAACCTATATAGTTATGAAAAAACTTATTTTAATAGTTATAGTCTTGCTTTTTAATACAAAAATAGTTGCACAAACTACTACAGTAAGCAGTGGTAACACAGCAAATAGCTCTCAAGGTAGCGTAAGTTATACTATAGGACAGATTGCCTACACCAGTAGCACGTCTTCAAGCGGAAGTATTGAGCAAGGTGTACAACAATCGTATTCAATTTCAGAAACATTAGGAACACAAGAAAGTGCTATATCATTAAAAATAGTTGCTTTTCCAAATCCTACAACCAATACATTACAACTTAAGTTAGAAAATGATAATCCTGATTTATCTTATAGACTTATCAACCTCATAGGTGAAACAATAAACATAGAGAAAATAGTCTCTAATAGCACAATTATTAATATGAAGCAGAAACCTTCGGCCACCTACTTTTTAAACATATATCATCAATCTAATCTTATAAAAACATTCAAAATCATTAAAAACTAATATTATGAGAAAACTATACCTTATCGCATGTGTGTTTTGCTATTTTTTGTCATATGCTCAAAGCCCTGAAAAAATGAGCTATCAAGCAGTTATAAGAAATGCATCTAACGAACTTGTTAGCAATGCTAGCGTTGGTATGCAAATAAGCATTTTGCAAGGAAACTCTACAGGTACAACGGTTTATACAGAAACACATGCACCAGTAACAAACCAAAACGGATTGATAAGCATAGAAATAGGTAGTGGATCAGTAGTATCTGGAGACTTAAGTACTATTGATTGGTCATCTAACACTTATTTTATTAAAACCGAAACAGATCCCGATGGAGGCACAAACTATACTATTATTGCTACAAGTCAGTTATTAAGTGTACCATATGCGCTACATGCTAAGACAGCATCTACAGTAACCAATCCTGTCCTAATGGAACCTTATATTTTAGGTAGAAGCTACCCATCTGATGATGGAAAGTTTAGTTACAATGGTAAAACTGGTTGGCAAGCAGCAAATGAAATGTGCAAGGATAGCTATCCTGAAGAACCATATGCAAGAGCATTTACTGCCGAACAAATAACACAAGCTATTGTTATTGGTAATTATTCATCTAATTCAAATTATGACAACGTTCCTTTTTGGGTTATCACCTCTTCTGTTACTAAAGGAGATTCTTTTAATGATTCTGGTTTTAATAATTCACAAAACTTTTCAGAAAACGCTGCAGATGAATCTAGAGGAGTTAGAGGCACCATTACTTTTAACTACACAAGTATAGGAAACGGTGGAGGTTTAACAATACCTCGATTCTTTAATGTAGAACAAGAAGTTATAAATGGGCTAAACTACCCTTGCCTTTGTGGTACTTATAAGCCTGCAGAACAAAATTAAACTAAGCTATTAATCAATCCTTTGAGAGGTCAAAATTTAAAACGTTTGGCCTCTTTCTTTTTAATTCAAATTACACTACGTAGACCTACGTATTGAATAGAGTTCTACACTCGTATAATTTAGCATATCGAATCAACAACCTATATAGTTATGAAAAAACTACTACAATTACTATTTCTATTCTTTTCATTAACACCTATAGCTCAAAACACTATTTATGTTAATGTTAATGTTTCTGGTGGAAACAACGATGGCACATCTTGGGCAAATGCATATCAACACTTAACAGACGCTTTAAATGCAGCCAGTAGTTATGATGAAATACATGTTGCTCAAGGAAATTATTATCCAGATTTAGGAGCTTCCCAAACCGACAACGATCGTTCTAGTTATTTTTTGTTAAACAAAAACTACATTACTCTTTTAGGTGGTTATAACGCAAGTAATAACTCTAGAAACCCAGAACTCTACCCAACAATTCTAAATGGTGATATACAACAAAACAATAATGACCAAAACTTTGTCTATACCATTTTTAGAACATCTGGCGACTACAATGTTATAGACGGTTTTACAATTACAAATAGCAATGCAGATAATTCAGGTGGTTATGGAAGTAATGAGGGCGGAGGCATGTTTGCACGAGGTGCAAACGCTACCGTTATTTCAAATTGCAAGTTCATAAACAATAAAGCAATAAACACTACTTCTTACAACGCCAAAGGTGGCGCTATATATATTGTAGAAATTGAACCAGGAAGCTTAATAATAAGAGACTGTACTTTTGAAACAAACATGGCAAACGAAGGTGGTGCAATTTATAACAACACCTTAAACTGGGACTATGGAGGTCCTATTATTGATAATTGTACGTTTTCATCAAATACAGCAAGTAGAGGTGGCGCTTTTTATATGGGGACAACGGAAGGCACAGTTATTAAAAATTCAATTTTTGATGGCAACTCCTCAGGTTCAGGTGGTGGAGCTATTTATACTAGTGGAAGTAGTAGTTTACCACCTGTTATAGAAAATTGCTCTTTTACTAACAATTCACATACAGCAAATAATGGTATAAGTGGTTCTGCTATTTATTTCAATGGTACAGACGCAACAATATCAAAAAGTACTTTTTCTGGTAATTCATCTGTACACAGTTTAGGTTCTGTAATTAATCCATATGGTAACATCCTTATTGACAAGTGTCAATTCTCTAACAATAGCATACCTTATATTATAAATTTAAACGATAATAAAACACTAACAATAACAAACACTCTTTTTAACGACAATGCTTCTATTGCTTTAAGTAATGGAAATGGAATAATTAACATTTCCAATTCTTCATTTTCAAACAATAGCACTGCCTTACGCTTAAATGCTACCAATGGAAATACTTTATACAATTCTATTATCTGGAATAACACAACCAATATTCAAAGCTTTAATGGTATTGCAGACACAAATATTATACAAGGTGGTTATAGTAACGGAACAAATATTTTAGATTCTAATCCGCTTTTTGAGGATGCTCCTAATCAAGATTACAGATTACAAAATACATCTCCCGCAATTGGAGCAGGAAATAACTCTTACAATAACAGTTTAAGGGATTTAGACAATAATTTAAGATTAAATGGTAGTAACATAGATTTAGGACCATATGAAAATGGCTCGTCTGAATGTCCAACATTCAACAATAATGTAATATATGTCAACGCAAACAATACAAGTACTTATCAAGATGGCAGCTCTTGGGCTTATGCATTTTCGTCATTACAAAACGCTTTGGATATGTACAATTCAAGTTGTGGAATTACATTACAAGAAGTTTGGGTAGCTCAAGGAACCTACTATCCAGATGATGGTAACAACCAAATAGCAGGTAATCGCGATGAATCATTTCATCTTCCTGAAGACATAATAATACTTGGCGGCTTTAGCGGTACTGAAACCAACTCTAATCAAAGAGATTGGGAAAATAATATAACTGTTTTAAGTGGAGACATTAACGCTCCAAATCAAATTAATGACAACAGTTATAATATCATTAAAACAACAAACGTAGGCAACAATATGCTATTAGATGGGTTTACCATTGAAAAAGGAAATGCTGTAAAAATAGAAACATATGGCCAAAGAGGTGGTGCTTGGTTAAACAGAACCACATCAGGTAGTGATACCTCTACTCCAACTGTAAAAAACTGTATATTTAAAAACAACCAATCTTTAACCTCGGCTGGAGCATTGTTTTTAGATGGTGTTACAGGAAGCACTGTAGGTATAAACCTTGAATACTGCACATTTAAAGACAACATCTCAACAGGCACTTCTAGTGGCAATAATGGTAGTGGCGGAGCGATAACTATAAATACATTCTCTGGTGAAGCCACTTTAAATGTAAATATTGAAAACTGCATCTTTAATGACAACTCAGCAAATCTAAATGGAGGTGCTATTTGGTCAAGACAAAACGCTAATGACGATGGTGTTGTAAACATCACAAATAGTTTATTTTATGGTAATGTAGGAACAGGTGGCGGAATAAGCATATTAGATAATGGTGTAACAACCTATAATATTGTTAACTGCACATTAACAGAAAATGATGGCGATTCTGAAGCTGGAGCTGGCATTAGAGTTTGGAACGGAACTACAGCAACTGTAAACATTCACAATTCAATTCTTTGGGACAACACAAGAGCAAATGACCCAAACAACACACAAATTAACACTCAAATTTACGCTCCTAATTCAAACATAACCCATTGTATTATAAACAACATTTACAATACCAACTCAAATTCATCTAACGACCCTTTGTTTGTTGATGCTTTAAATAAAAACTTTAGAGTTTCGGAAACCTCAAGTGCAATAGATTCGGGCCTTTCAACACATAACAATTCAACATTTGATTTAGATGGTAATGAGCGTATCATTGGCTCTAATATTGACAGAGGAGCTTATGAGTTTGATTCTTGTATTGGCTCACCTAATGTTCTTTATGTAAATGCTAGTGCAACTGGCGCAAATGATGGAAGCAATTGGAGCAACGCATTCACGAGCCTACAAGATGCTATCAACAATGCCATATGCGCTAATGAAATATGGGTAGCATCTGGCACATACAAACCAGGTTTACTTGAAACCGACAGTTTTATCATTCCTAATAATATAACCATTCTTGGAGGTTTTAATGGCACCGAAACTACAGCAAGTGAACGTAACTGGTCAGAAAATCTAACTATTCTTTCAGGAGATTTAAACAATGACAACACGTCAAATTCTGGAGATTCACATACTATTATAACCTTAAACGAAAACAATGTTACACTAGATGGGTTTATTATTGAAAATGGTTATGCCGATGATGATTCTGATAACTCGCAAGTAGCCATTGGTCGTGCTGGAGCTGGTATTTATATTAGAAATGCTGAAAACATAAACATAAACAACTGCATCTTTAAAAACAATACCGCCTACGGAAACGGAATTAATAATGGTGTTGGTGGTGCTATAATAAACTTTGGTAACAGTTCAACTACAACTACTATTTCCAATAGCTTGTTCTTTGACAACATTGCAACTGCTGGTGGTGGCGCAATTTCAGCCGAAAGTGGAAGTCTTGCAACAATAAATTGTACTATAGCAAACAATATTGCCTCTCACGGTGGAGGTATTCATATATTTGCTGGTAACGTTACGGCTACAAATAGTATATTCACTAATAACAGTGGTAGCAACGGAAATATAAATAATGGAGGAGCAAACTCACCTATTGTATCACATTGTTTATTCTTTAATATTACTTCTGGAAACAATGGTAGCATTCCTCCAAATGTAAATGATGGAGGAAATAACATAGAAAACACAGACCCAATATATGTTGATGGTTACAAATTAACCGATAGCTCTCCTGCCATAGATGCTGGCGACAATAATTTTATAGACTTAACTGAAGATTTAGATGGAAACCCAAGAATATACAATTCAACTGTAGATTTAGGAGCTTATGAATTTTTCATAGCTTGCGAAAATTCTGTTATGGTTACATCTACTGCAGATAGTGGTCCAGGGTCTTTACGTCATGTTATTGAAAATGCTTGCGATGGCACAACAATCTCTTTTGATCCAGCACTTAATGGAAGTAGCATTATTTTAACTTCAGGTGAAATATTTATAGACAAACCACTTACATTCTTTGGAAACGGTATAGAAAACACAATAATTAGTAGCAATAATAATTCTAGAATCTTCAATATTCAAAGTTTAGGTACTATTATAGATGGCATTCATTTTCAAAACGGAAATGTTCCAACAACTGGTGGTCTTGAACAAACATCTGGTGGTGCTATATATGCTTCTGAAGCAAACATGATTATTTCTAATTGTAAATTTACTAGTAACACAGCTAGTATTGGAGGAGCTATTGCATTCCACGGAGTACAACCTCAATCAGGCGAAGTACTAGCAGATATCACAATGAGTGAATTAGTAATTTTTAACACAACGTTTCAAAACAATTCTGCTGCAACAGGTGGCGCTCTTGAAACTCGCTATGCAAACACAACTATAGAAAACGTACTATTCTCTGGTAACAAAGCAACAAGTCAAGGTGGCGGCATGTACTTATTTACATCAACCACTACTGTTACAAACATTACTGTTTCAGGAAATTATGCAGACAATTACAATGGTGGAATTTTTGCTTACGTGCCTAGTAGTGGAAATATAGGAGAGTCCTTTACTATGACAAATTCAGTAGTAAGTGGAAATGATGCTGGGTTTGCTTTTCCTAATATGGGACAATGTACAAGCTGCGATATAAGTTACTCATTAAACGGAGACTTTAACAATACTGGAGTTGGAAACTTGATGATGACTACAAATCCAGCATTTGTTAATCCTATACTAGCCAACACTGCTCCTAATTTAAACGGTGATTACGCATTAACAACATCTTCTCCTCTAGTTAACGCAGGAACAAATGCCACTATACCAGATATTAATCTAGATTTAGCTGGTAATCCAAGACTATTTGACGGCACTATAGATATTGGCGCTTATGAACTTCAATCGACTTTAACTATTAGTGATGTTTCAACTACAGATTTTAAAATCTACCCTAACCCAGTAAGTAATATACTAAACATAAAAACAGAGAGTCAGCAGTTTGACTACAGTATATACAATGTACAAGGACAAGAAGTTCTAAAATCAAGTAGCGTTAAAACATCAATTATAGATGTAACATCATTACCAACAGGAATATATATACTAAAGCTAGCAAGCAATAATAAAACTGAAAGCTTTAAAATTATTAAGCAGTAAAAATTAAACGATGCTATTAATCAACTTAAAAAAGGTCAAGACTATAAATTGTTTTGGCCTTTTTTAAATCTTTTAATTTTAATACATTTACTATATCATCAAGCACCAGTGTATTAATTACATACATTAAAAACTGCATCAACTTTGCCTAAATTATCTCTATCCAAAGAAATTAAAAACCATCCTTTGTTTTCAAATATGGTTAAACTTGAATACGAGCAAGACTTTGAAACCATTATTACTTCAACAGGCTATAGTTATTTAGTATTGGTTTATGGTGATATTTCAATTAACAACAAAAAAGAAAACTATACTCTTCCTAAGGTTTTTATCAATTCAATAATGCCTAATTTCAATATTGTTGCGAAAAAAAACAGCTGGTTTGTTGTTATTAGGATGAATACTGATCGATTCTATCAAATCTCTAAAACCAACGTAAATACTCAAGGTGCTATTTCTAAAATGAGTCATATCGTTTCTCAAAAAGTAGTTGATGACTTACATCGTGAAATTGAAACAGCAGCGCACAACGATTACATTTTAATAATTGACAAGCATTTAAAACCTTTTTATGCTGAGTGGGTTAAAAAAAGTAAAATTTCAGATATTATCGACTACATCTTCATCAATAATGGTTTGCTTAATGTAACTAATATAATTGATGAATTTCATATTTCACACTCATCGTTAAATCGTTATTTTAAAACCGCAACAGGTGTGACTGCCAATAAATTTTTAAGACTAATTAGGTTCAATTACATTGTTAGACATTTAGAAGCAAATAATATAGATATGCTTAGCGCTATTGAAGAATTTAAATATTATGATTACTCCCATTTCTCAAGAGATGTAAAGCAGTTTAGCGGCAAAACACCTAAACAACTTTTTGGTACTAAACACCCAATACTCAGGGACATGCTCTACAAGAAGATAAGATATTAAACTTTCATTTTGACGATTTTTTACATAAAACCTTAGCTCTAAACAAGTAATTTTGAAGTTTAAAGTTAATTATTTAGGGAATAATATAGCTATTAATCATGCATTAGGTCAAGATTTTAAACTTGGCCTTTTTTCTTTTTCTAAACTAGCACTCTTAATATATCCTTAATTTATAAGACTATAAAACATCAAAATCTTAAAATAACACCCTTTTTTTTAACAACATATTTGAAAATCATTTGTAATTTCATAATTTGCGAGTCTTCAATAGTACTGAAACCCAATGACAGAAATTACTAGACTCTTCGACTTTCCATACTATCAATTGGAAAACAATAGCCTTGAAAAAGCTTTGGTGACAAAATATGATGGTGAATGGATTGCAACATCTACTCAAGAATATATTGACAAAGCCAATGCACTAAGTAGAGCACTTTTAAAACTTGGTATACAAAAAAACGATAAAATAGCTGTAATATCTTCAACCAACCGAACGGAATGGAACATTGTTGATATTGGGGTGCTACAATTAGGTGCGCAAAATATTCCTATTTACCCAACAATTTCTGCTGAGGATTATGAATATGTATTAAACCATAGCGAATCAATTTATTGTTTTGTATCAGACGAAGAAGTTCTAGAAAAAGTAAATAAAGTAATAGGAAACACTAAGCTAAAAGGCGTATATTCTTTTAATCACATTAAAGGCTGCAAGCATTATTCTGAATTATTAGAGCTAGGTAAAGACACAAGTAATCAAGAAGAAGTTGAAGCCAGAAAAAACTCAGTAAAACCTGAAGACTTAGCAACTATTATATACACCTCTGGTACTACAGGAAGACCTAAAGGAGTTATGCTGTCTCATTGGAATATTACTAGTAATGCATTAGACTCCTCTAAAAGATTACCCATCATAAAAGGAGAAACTAGAATTTTAAGTTTCCTACCTATTTGCCATATTTTTGAGCGCGTACTCATATACATTTATCAATATGCAGGAACCTCCATTTACTTTGCCGAAGGTTTAGATAAAATTGGTGATAATGCTAAAGAAATAAAACCACACCTTATGAGTGTTGTTCCGCGTTTACTTGAAAAAGTATACGATAAAATTATGGCTAAAGCCGAAGATCTTTCAGGTATCAAGCAAAAACTATTTTATTGGGCTGTTGAACTAGGCGAGCAATGGAAACCTTATAAACAAAATGGCTTTTGGTATGAATTCAAATTAAGTATTGCTCGTAAATTAATTTTCAGCAAATGGCAAGAAGCTCTTGGCGGAACTTTAAGCACAATGGTGTCCGGTAGTGCTCCACTTCAACCTAGATTAACAAGAATTTTTTGTGCCGCAGGAATGCAAGTCATGGAAGGTTACGGACTTACTGAAACTTCGCCAGTTGTGTCGGTTGGTAAATACGCAGATAATATGTTTAAAGTTGGTAGTGTAGGCATACCAATAGATAACGTTGAAGTTAAAATTGCTGATGATGGAGAAGTTTTAATAAAAGGCCCTAACGTTATGATGGGTTACTATAAAGATCCAGAAAAAACAGCTAGTGTAATGACTGACGACTATTTTCATACTGGAGACAAAGGTGAAATAGACCCTGAAGGTTTCCTTAAAATTACTGGTCGCAAAAAAGAAATGTTTAAAACCTCAGGTGGTAAATATATTATTCCACCACTTTTAGAAGGGTACTTAAAACAATCCCGCTTTATTGAACAAGCAATGGTTATAGGTGAAGGCGAAAAAATGCCAGCTGCATTTATTCAACCTAACTTTGAGTTTGTTTCTGAATGGATAGAACGTAAAAAGAAAAACATTGAAAATTCTCCCGAAGCTATTTGTGCTTCAGAAGAAGTTATAAATAGAATTCAAAAAGAAGTTGACAATTGCAACAAACACTTTGGTAAATGGGAACAAATAAAACGTTTCGAATTAACACCAGTTATTTGGTCAATTGATAGTGGTCATCTCACTCCTACTATGAAAATGAAACGAGATGTCATCAAAAACATTCATAAGGATCTTTACGATAAAATCTACAATTAATAAGCTTTAAAATTACAAACACCTTAATACAAGGTGTTTTTTTATGTTAAATTATCATTATTTATTATGCATGCATAATAAATTTTATTATATTTGAAAAGTTTAAAATTTTTGAATGAAAGATAAGACCATAGATTACGTATTGCGAACCACATGGTTAGCAGTAAACAAAATGTATAACGAAGAAGCCTCTAAATTTGAAAGCACAATGGCTACAGGTTTTACCTTATTAAGTATTGATCCTGAAAAAGGAACACCTTCAACCTCATTAGGTCCAAAAATGGGAATGGAAGCTACTTCATTATCCAGAATATTAAAAACTATGGAAACTCGTGGTTTAATTGAGCGCAAACCAAACCCAGAAGATGGTCGTGGTGTATTAATTCACCTCACAGAGTTTGGTAGAGAAAAAAGAGCCTACTCTCGCGAAAAGGTACTAACCTTTAACGAAGCTGTTAGAGAAAATATCACACAAGAAAAAATCAATCACTTTTATGAAGTTGCTGAATTGATTAACGACATGATTTTAAACAAAAAAATATACAAACAAGACAAATAACAATTTATAAATAATGAGTAAACGAATTATTAATAAAGTAGCAGTTATCGGATCCGGAATAATGGGTAGTGGTATTGCTTGCCACTTTGCCAATATTGGTGTGGAAGTACTACTGCTAGACATCGTTCCTAGAGAACTTACCGATACCGAAAAAGCTAAAGGTTTAACCCTAGAAGACAAAGTGGTTAGAAACCGTTTGGTTAACACCTCGTTACAAACTGCTTTAAAATCAAAACCCTCTCCTATTTATCATCAAAATTTTGCAAGCAGAATTACTACTGGTAATTTAGAAGATGACATTGCAAAAGTTGCTGATGTAGATTGGATTATTGAGGTGGTTGTAGAGCGCTTAGATATTAAAAAGAAAGTGTTTGAAACGCTTGACAAACATCGTAAACCAGGAACTTTGATTACTTCCAACACGTCTGGTATTCCTATTAAGTTTATGAGTGAAGGCAGAAGCGATGATTTTCAAGCACATTTCTGCGGAACACACTTTTTTAATCCAGCACGTTACTTAAAATTATTCGAAATCATTCCAGGACCAAAAACATCGCAAGATGTTCTTGATTTCTTAAATGGTTATGGCGAACAATACTTAGGTAAAACTTCAGTGGTAGCGAAAGATACACCTGCTTTTATTGGAAACCGTATTGGTATTTTTGGTATACAATCGTTATTCCATCAAGTAAAAGATTTGGGTTTAACTATTGAAGAAGTTGATAAATTAACTGGTCCTGTTATTGGAAGACCAAAATCGGCTACTTTCCGTACTGTTGATGTGGTTGGATTAGATACTTTGGTACATGTTGCAAACGGTATTTATGACAATTGTCCTAATGATGAAGCTCATGAACTGTTTAAATTACCAGATTTCATCAGCACCATGATGGAAAACAAATGGTTAGGAAGCAAAACAGGTCAAGGATTTTATAAAAAAGTAAAAGACGATAATGGTAAAAGCGAAATTTTATCATTAGATCTTGATACACTTGAATACAGATCGAAAAAATCGGCAAAATTTGCCACTTTAGAACTTACCAAAACAGTAGATAAAGTTATAGACCGCTTTCCAATTCTAGTTGGCGGGAAAGATAAAGCAGGCGATTTTTATCGTAAAAATTTCGCTGCTATGTTTGCCTACGTTTCTAATAGAATTCCAGAAATTACCGATGAACTCTACAAGATTGATGATGCTATGAAAGCTGGTTTTGGTTGGGAACATGGTCCATTTCAAATTTGGGATGCTATTGGTGTAGAAAAAGGTTTGGAAATTATGAAGGCTGAAGGTTTAGAACCAGCTTCATGGGTAAACGACATGTTGGCTTCTGGTAGTAAATCGTTCTATACAGTAAAAGATGGAGCTTCGTATTTCTATGATATTCCTTCAAAAACACAAACCAAAATACCTGGTCAAGATGCATTTATCATTTTAGATAATATCAGAAAATCTAAAGAAGTATTTAAAAATACTGGTGTTGTTATTGAAGATTTAGGAGATGGCATATTAAACTGCGAATTCCAAAGCAAAATGAACACTATTGGAGGTGATGTACTTGCAGGATTGAACAAAGCAGTTGATTTAGCTGAAAAAGATTTCCAAGGATTAGTTATTGGTAATCAAGCTGCGAATTTCTCCGTTGGTGCCAATATTGGTATGATTTTCATGATGGCTGTAGAACAAGAATATGACGAGTTGAACATGGCTATCAAATACTTCCAAGATACGATGATGCGTATGCGCTACTCGGCTATTCCAACCGTTGCTGCACCTCATGGCATGACACTTGGTGGTGGTTGCGAATTATCGCTTCATGCTGATAAAGTTGTGGCTGCTGCCGAAACTTACATCGGACTTGTAGAATTTGGTGTTGGTGTAATTCCTGGTGGTGGAGGCTCTAAAGAAATGGCTTTAAGAGCATCAGATTTATTCCACAAAGGCGATGTAAAACTTAACGTACTTCAAGAATATTTCTTAACCATAGGTATGGCAAAAGTATCAACTTCTGCTTACGAAGCTTTTGATTTAGGCATACTTCAAAAAGGAAAAGATGTTGTTGTAGTGAATAAAGATCGACAAATAGCAACTGCAAAAGCCTATGCTAAATTAATGGCAGAACAAGGTTACACGCAACCAATAAAACGTAAAGACGTTAAGGTGTTAGGTAAACAAGCGCTAGGTATGTTCTTAGTAGGTACTGACTCTATGGAGGCAAGTAACTATATAAGTGAACACGACCAAAAAATCGCTAATAAATTGGCTTACGTAATGGCTGGTGGTGATTTAAGTGAACCTACAGCTGTAAGCGAGCAGTATTTATTAGACCTAGAACGTGAAGCATTTTTAAGTCTTTGTACCGAACGTAAAACACTTGAGCGTATTCAGCACATGCTAAAAACAGGGAAACCTTTAAGAAACTAAGAAACATGAAAACAGCATATATAGTAAAAGCATATAGAACAGCAGTTGGCAAGGCACCAAAAGGATTGTTCCGCTTTAAAAGAACTGATGAACTGGCAGCAGAAACCATCAAATACATGATGAAAGAACTGCCTAACCTTGACCCAAAACGTATTGACGATGTTATCGTTGGTAACGCTATGCCTGAAGGTGCACAAGGACTAAACATGGCACGTTTAATTTCATTAATGGGATTAGATATTGTAGATGTTCCTGGTGTTACCGTAAACCGTTTTTGTTCTTCAGGAATAGAAACCATTGGTATGGCTACTGCCAAAATACAAGCAGGAATGGCCGATTGTATTATTGCAGGTGGAGCTGAAAGTATGAGTGCAGTACCTATGACAGGTTTCAAACCAGAATTAAATTACGATACCGTAAAAGCGGGTCATGAAGATTATTATTGGGGAATGGGAAATACTGCAGAGGCTGTTGCAAACCAGTTTAAAGTCTCTCGTGAAGATCAAGATGAGTTTGCATACAATTCTCACATGAAAGCCTTAAAAGCGCAAGCTGAAGACCGTTTTCAAGATCAAATTGTTCCTATTAATGTAGAGCAAACATACATTGACGAAAACGGTAAAAAGGCTACAAAAACTTATACAGTAAATAAAGACGAAGGTCCTAGAAAAGGTACAAACCTAGAGGCTTTAGCTAAACTTCGTCCTGTTTTCGCTCAAGGCGGAAGCGTAACTGCAGGAAATTCATCGCAAATGAGTGATGGTGCTGCTTTTGTAATGGTAATGAGCGAAGACATGGTTAACGAATTAGGTTTAAAGCCTATTGCACGATTAGTAAGTTATGCTGCTGCTGGTGTTGAACCTCGTATTATGGGAATTGGTCCAGTAAAAGCTATTCCAAAGGCATTAGCTCAAGCAAATTTGAAACAAAACGATTTAGAACTTATTGAGCTTAACGAAGCTTTCGCATCACAGTCTATTGCTGTAATTCGTGAACTTGGGTTAAACCCAGACCTTGTTAATGTTAATGGTGGTGCTATTGCTCTTGGTCATCCATTAGGTTGTACTGGAACTAAACTTTCAGTTCAACTGTTTGACGAAATGCGTAAACGCAATATGGCAGGTAAATATGGAGCTGTAACAATGTGTGTTGGTACAGGACAAGGTGCTTGCGGAATTTTTGAATTTTTAAACTAAACTTATTTAACAATATACTGTAATGGAAGCAACAGAAAAAGATATTTTACGAGGTGGTCAATTCTTAGTTAAAGAAACTAGCTGCGACGACATTTTTACTCCTGAAGATTTTTCAGAAGAACAACAAATGATGAAGGAATCGGTAATTGAATTCAACGACCGAGAAATTATCCCTAACAAAGCTCGATTTGAAGCAAAAGACTATGCTTTAACTGAAGAATGTATGAGAAAAGCTGGTGAAATGGGATTTTTAAGCGTTGCTGTTCCTGAAGAATATGGCGGAATGGGAATGGGATTTGTTTCTACTATGCTTGTATGCGATTACATTTCTAGTGGTACAGGATCTTTTAGTACTGCTTTTGGTGCGCATACTGGAATTGGAACCATGCCTATTACACTTTATGGAACTGAAGAACAAAAACAAAAATATGTGCCAAAGTTGGCTTCTGGTGAATGGTTCGGAGCATACTGCTTAACCGAACCAGGTGCCGGAAGTGATGCAAACTCTGGTAAAACTACCGCTAAATTGTCCGATGATGGTAAACATTATATCATCAATGGTCAAAAAATGTGGATTTCAAATGCTGGATTCTGTAACCTTTTCATTGTGTTTGCTCGTATTGAGGACGATAAATACATTACAGGATTTATTGTTGAAAACAACCCTGAAAATGGTATCACTCTAGGTGAAGAAGAGCATAAGCTTGGTATTCGTGCTAGTTCTACTCGTCAAGTATTTTTTAACGACACAAAAGTACCAGTAGAAAATATGCTGTCAGAGCGTGGTAACGGTTTTAAAATTGCTATGAATGCCTTAAACGTAGGTCGTATTAAATTAGCTGCTGCTTGTTTAGATTCACAACGACGTATTACCACAACTGGTGTGCAATATGCAACTGAACGTAAGCAATTTAAAACACCTATTGCTGAATTTGGAGCCATAAAATCTAAATTAGCTGAAATGGCGACTAACGCCTATGCTGGAGAATCTGCGTGTTACAGAGCTGCAAAAAATATTGAAGACCGTATAGCTATAAGAATGGCTCAAGGCAATAGTCATCAAGAAGCAGAACTTAAAGGTGTTGAGGAATATGCTATTGAGTGTTCTATCTTAAAAGTTGCTGTTTCTGAAGACGTACAAAGTTGTGCCGATGAAGGTATCCAAATTTTTGGTGGTATGGGATTCTCTGAAGAAACGCCTATGGAAGCTGCTTGGAGAGATGCTCGTATTGCTCGTATTTACGAAGGTACAAACGAAATTAACCGTATGCTTTCAGTAGGAATGTTAGTTAAAAAAGCTATGAAAGGTCATGTCGACTTATTAGGTCCTGCAATGGCTGTAAAAGATGAATTAATGGGTATTCCTTCTTTTGATATGCCAGATTATTCTGTGTTATTTTCAGAAGAAAAAGAAATGATCACTAAACTTAAAAAAGTATTCTTAATGGTTGCTGGTGCTGCAGTTCAAAAATATGGACCAGACTTAGAAAAGCATCAACAATTAATGATGGCTGCTTCTAATATTTTAATTGAAATATATATGGCTGAGTCAACAATTTTAAGAACTGAGAAAAACGTTAAACGTTTTGGTGAAGACAAGCAAAAAGAACAAATAGCAATGGCTAAATTGTATTTGTTCAATGCTGTTGAACTTGTTAAGAAAAATGGTTTAGAAGGTATTGTGTCCTTTGCTGACGGTGACGAGCAAAAAGCAATGCTTATGGGCTTAAAACGTTTTACAAAATACGCAAACTACCCTAATGTAGTTGAGCTAAGAAATACAATTGCTGAAAAAGTAAAAGCAGAAAATAAATATTGTTTTTAAAACAATAGGCTAGTTCAAATGTTGAAAAGTCGGCTAATTATAGCCGACTTTTTTATTACCTTTAAAAATCAATTACTGAATCCATGAAAAAAATTGTCTTATTAAGTGTTACTTTTTTGCTATCTGCTTTTGCTTTTTCTCAACAAGACACCGAAATATTTTTATTCAACATTGAATCTCCAAGTTCTAATATTAGTGTAACATCAGGAAAAAACATTTCTAATAATGAAGGTTATGACAACCAACCTTCTTTTATGAACAATGACTATATTTTATTTTCTTCAAACAGAAATGGTCAAACAGATATCATAAAATACCATACAAACTATGGTTCAAAAACGTGGTTGAACTTTACAGAAAGTGGAGAATACACACCTTTAAAAATTCCAAATAAAGATGCAGTTTCAGCAGTAAGATTAGATCCTGATGGCAAACAGCGTTTATATGCGTACAGTTTAAAAACTTCAGAATCTACTGAAATAATCAAAGACCTTGTAGTTGCTTACTACACTTGGTACGATGAAAACACAATTGTATCTGCTGTTATTGAAGACACCGAATTAAACCTTTATATCACTGACGTTAATAAAGGTATTTCAAAAAAATACGCAACAAATGTTGGTCGTTCGTTTCATAAAATTCCAAATTCAAACTTAGTAAGCTTTATTTCAAAAGAGGATGAAACCCAATGGAAAATTAAGTCTTTAAACCCAAAAACAGGAGCTATAAAAACCATTGCAAACACCATTGAAGGTGTTGAGGACATTTGTTGGCTTAATCATATAACTATTCTTTCTGGTAAAGGAAGTAGTTTACAAAAATTCACATTAAACAAAGACAACAATTGGAAGACCGTAACTGATTTATCTTCCTACGGAATTACAACTATTACAAGATTAACAACCAATCCTGAAGCTACCAAATTATTAATTGCTGCTGAAACTACTCAAGCAGAAATTCCTGTAAACACTGAAACCAAGCTCGAACCAAAATTAGAAAATTGTGCTTGGATAGCTGGCAATTGGAAAGGTGAAGCATTTGGTGGAATTACAGAAGAAAACTGGAGCAAACCATCAGGTGGCTCAATGATGGCGACGTTTAAATTAATTAACGACAACAAAGTTTCGTTTTACGAAATTGAAATTATTAGAGAGGTTGATAACAGTTTAATTCTTCAGCTTAAACATTTTGACAGTCAACTACGAGGTTGGGAAACCAAGGATGAAACTGTAGATTTCCCTCTAAAAGAGATCACACCAAACAAAGTGATTTTTGAAGGTATGACCTTTGAACGCATCTCTGACAATGAAATGAATGTTTATGTTGACATTCACCAAAAAGATGGTTCAATAGAAGTCGTAAAATTCAACTATAAAAAGTAATCTTTATTTAAGTATTGTATCCATAACACGTTCCTGCTCTGTTGTGTTAGATAGATTAATTGCTGTTTCAATTAACGCTAAATGCGAATACGCTTGTGGAAAATTACCTAAAAGTCGTTTGGTTTTAAAGTCTATATCTTCGCTAAACAACCCAAGATGATTACTATAAGACAATAGTTTATCAAATAGTTTTTTGGCTTTTTGTACCTCTCCTATTTTGTATAAACTATTTATAAACCAAAACGTACATATTGTAAATGACGACGATGGCAACCCAAAATCGTCTTTGTTTTTATAGCGATACAATAAACCATCATTACTTAATTCTCTTTCAATAGCATTTACTGTACTTACATATTTAGGATCTCTAGCATCAATAAACCCATAAGGTTCCATTAGTAATACAGATGCGTCTAAATCTGACGAACCATAAGATTGCGTAAAGGCTTTTACATCGTTGTTCCAAGCGTTTTGCATTATATCTTCTCGTATTTCAGATTCTATAAGCTTCCACTTCATAATTTTATTAGTCTTGTTGAGTAACTCAGCAACTTTAATTGCTTTATCAACTGCTACCCAACACAGTACTTTTGAAAATGTGAAATGTCTATCTTCTGCTCTAAATTCCCAAATACCTTTATCAGCTTCTCGCCAGTGCTTGTTAACAACCCAAACAATACCTTTAGTAATTGTCCATAACTCTTCGGTATTTTCAATATCCATTGAAAAGTTTACAAACTGTTGGTGAATTACATCCATCAAAATACCATAAATATCATTCTGTTTTTGTTTATAAGCTGCATTACCAACCCTTACAGGACTTGAGTTTTTATAACCGCTTAAATGGTCTAATGAAAATTCGGTAAGTTTTTTCTCTTTATTAATACCATACATAATCTGAAGTTTTTCATCTTTATCAGGTATTAAATCTATTATGAATTTTAAGTAGCGTTTAGCTATATTTTTATGTCCTAATTTTGAAACCACTTTAATTACCATTGATGCATCTCGAATCCAGCAAAAACGGTAATCCCAATTTCTAACTTCTCCAATAGTTTCAGGTAATGAGGTTGTAGCTGCCGCTAAAACTGCTCCAGTTTTATCATATGTAAGCAACTTTAAGGTCATAGCGCTTCTAGCTATTTGCTTTTGGTATAGCTTGTAGGTTGGTGTTCTATCCATCCAGTTTAACCAATACACCTTAGTACGTTGGTGCTCCAAAAAGATACTATCCACAGTAGTCTCAAACACTTTTTCGTTATAACCTAAGAGAAAATATCCATCAACAGTTAATTCAATTTCATTACCATTAACCACTTTTTGCTTATCAAAATTGGTATATAAAAATAAAGTATCAAATTTTTCACCATAGGTTAGGCTTACTATAAAATGGTCTTTCACATATATTTCGGTCTTTCCTTTAGCATACTCTAGTTTAGGGTTATAATTAACCTTAAATGTTGGTTTCCCTGAAATATGCTTAAAATACCTGATAATTTCTGGTGGAGATTGGTAATCACCATTAGGCTTGTAGTATCGAGGCATAAAATCGTGCACCTCAAAAGTGTCAATTCCGTTACTGAATTTAGTAACTAAAATAGTAGTGTTTTCAATATAATCCTGAGTTATAGAGAAACTCTCATCTACTAAAATATCAAAGCTTCCTCCTATTTTTTCATCCAGAATTTTTGCAAAAACCGAAGACGAATCAAACTCTGGCAAACAACACCATTCTATAGCTCCTGTTTTTGAAATTAATGCTGCACTTCTACAATTTCCAATAATACCGTAATCTAAATTATCCATTAAATACTGCTTTAGGTATGGTTAACACTTAATTTTTCATTAAATTAACAAAATACACTTTAAAACCTATTATCTTAACCATAATTATGAGTAAAACAATAATTGTTTCCAATAGATTACCACTTCAAATTAAACTTGAAAACGACAATTCTTTAAAAATCACACCTAGTGTTGGCGGATTAGCCACAGGAATGAAATCGGTACATGCTGAAGGCAATGGAATTTGGGTTGGCTGGTCTGGACTCACTGAAGAAGAGATAGATAGCTCCACTAAAAAAAAGGTTGACGAAGCTGTAAAAAAAGAAAAATGCGTCGCTGTTTCATTAAACGAACAAGATGTAGAAAACTTCTATTTTGGGTTTAGTAACAAAACACTTTGGCCTTTGTTTCATTATTTTATGGAATACACCGAATTTGAAAAAGACCAATGGGAATCTTACCAAGAGGTGAATCAAAAATTTGCTGACGTAGTTTTAGAGCATATTGAAGATGGTGACAATGTTTGGGTGCATGATTATCAACTTTTACTATTACCAAAACTTATTAAAGACAAAAAACCCAATACGACTATAGGTTTCTTTTTACACATACCTTACCCTTCGTATGAAATTTTTAGAACCTTCCCTTGGAGAGAACAATTGCTTGAAGGCATGTTAGGTGCGGATTTGCTTGGATTCCATACTTATGACTATGAACGTCATTTTTTAAGTTCGGTAAAACGAATATTAAGGCTAGATGTAAAGTTCAATAAAATAAATTATCATGACAGAGTTGTAACAGTAGATTCGTTTCCTATGGGAATTGATTACAACAAATTTCATGATGCTGCATTAACACACACCAATCAAAATCCTAAAGAAAAATCGGAATTACAACGAAGACTAGACGACCACATTCAGTCTACTTCTAATGCTAAAATGGTACTTTCAATTGATAGGTTGGATTACACCAAAGGTATCCCTAACAGGCTAAGAGCTTTTGAGTACTTTTTAAACAAATACCCTCAATTTAAAGAAAAAGTACGCCTTATTATGCTTGCAGTTCCTTCGCGTTCAAACGTTCCTCAATACCAAAAACTAAAACGTGATACTGATGAACTTGTTGGTAGAATTAATGGTGAATTTGCCACAGTAAGCTGGACTCCTATTTGGTATTTTTACCGCTCAATGCCTTTTGAAAACCTTATAGATCTTTACACTTCTTCGGATATTGCATTAATAACTCCTGTAAGAGATGGGATGAATTTAGTAGCTAAAGAGTATGTTGCTACAAGAACAAATGAAGATGGTGTGCTTATTTTAAGTGAAATGGCTGGAGCTTCAAAAGAAATGAATGAGGCTTTACTTATCAATCCTAATAATTTTGAAGAAATAGCTGACACTTTAAAGCAAGCTATTGAAATGCCTACTGAAGAACAAAGTAAGCGTATGAAAATTCTACAAAAGCGATTAAAACGTTATACAGTTGAAAAATGGGCAGATGAGTTTATGAAATCATTAAACGCTACAAAAATTAAGGACACAGTAATGGTTTCTACACGACTGGACGATACGCTTCAAAAGAAAATGTTATCTGATTACAGTTCCGCTTCTAGCAAACTACTACTCTTAGATTACGATGGTACATTAGCTGGTTTTAAAAACGACCCAAAAGATGCTAAACCTGATGCAGAACTTTTTGAACTCTTAGATACCATCGATCAACAAGAAAATACTGATGTAGTAATTATTAGCGGTAGAGATCAAGATACATTTAACGAATGGTTCAGTAAAAAAAGTTATACATTAATTACCGACCATGGTGTTTGGTTAAAAAAACAACATACCAATTGGGAAGCGCTCGAGCATTTAAAGAATGATTGGATGGCAAATATTCAACCTATTTTAGAAACTTTTGTCGATAGAACTCCAGGTACATTTATTGAAAAGAAAAAATACTCTCTTGCATGGCATTATCGTAAAGCAGATCCTGAATTAGCTCAAATAAGAACTATAGAGTTAAATACTGTGTTAACCAGTTTAATTTCCAACGATAACTTAACAGTTCTCAAAGGCAATAAGGTTATTGAAATAAAAAGCAGTAACGTTAACAAAGGTAGAGCAGCACTAAGATTGCTTAACGAGAAGTCTTATGATTTTATATTTTCAATAGGTGATGACTGGACAGACGAATACATGTTTGAAGAACTTCCAGAATCAGCATATACTGTAAAAGTAGGTTTCAAAAAAACCAAAGCCAGATATTATGTTAAAGATACTGATGAAGTAAGAACTTTGTTGCGTAAATTCACAAAATTATAACAACACTTAAATTTAAAAACCAATTAAAGAAATAGAAGAACATTATTTCAAAACCGATAGCGAATGGAGAACATGGCTTCATAAAAACCATTCACTATCCAAAGGCATATATCTTATTTTCTACAAAGTAGAACACGAAAATGAAAGTATGCGATGGGAAGAAGCTGTAAAAGTAGCCCTTTGTTATGGCTGGATAGATTCTACAGTTAAAAGTCTTGGTAACGGAAAACGCAGACAATATTTTTCACCTCGTAACCCTAAAAGTGTTTGGAGCGCTTTAAACAAGCGTTATATAGATGACCTAATTACTGAAAATTTAATACATGATGCAGGTCATAAAACTATTGAAATAGCAAAAGAAAACGGAAGTTGGTCTGTACTCGATGATGTTGAAAATGGTATTATTCCTGAAGATTTACAAATTGCTTTCAATGCAAACAAAACAGCATTTACCAACTACCAAAACTTTGCTCCATCATACAAAAAAGGATATTTGTATTGGCTCAATCAAGCTAAACGAGAAGCTACAAGAATAAAACGAATTTCTGAAATTATTGAATTGTGTAGTAAAAACATAAAATCAAGAAGTAGTAGGTAATATTTTAGTAACTTTAACTCTAGCTATTTATCAATTAACCATGTCTGAAGAAACTACCCAACCAAAAAAAAGGAAATGGAAGGTTAACTGGACCACTGAAAAAGTAATGAGTACCTCTGCTCTTTTTATCAGTGTCATTTCTTTAATTGCATTAATTTATCAATCTTATTTAGCGAGAGAAGACAATAAACTTACTCAAAAACAGCAAAGTGCAAGTGTCTTACCATATCTAAACCAATGGCAGAGTAATTACAATAATCACTTCCAGCTTATACTTGGTAATAAAGGTGTTGGTCCTGCTTTTATTAAAAAAGTAAAATTAACTTTAAACAACTCTAAAACATTTAATAACTCTGACGATTTATTTAATGAAATCTTCAAATCCTCTGAAGAGATTGACACAATACCAAAAGTAACTAGCGCATTGGTGAGTGGTTTTGTACTACCAGCAAATGAATATATTAGCTTAATTGAAATTAATGGTAAAAGAAATATTGAAATGTTTTTAAAGGTTTTAGAAACAAAAAATATTTCTTATGAAATTACCTATGAAGATGTTTATGGAACGCAGTGGATTATAAACAATAATGAAGAAGATAAAAACAAAGCTAGTGTTCCAACTTTAATCTTAAAAGAGTAAACTCGCATTAACAAGAGTTTAAGATATTTTTAAGGAATATTATATATTTTTAGTGTTTCTTAACTTTTTTGTAAATCTTAAGCTTGAAACAAAAACGAAAACAACTCGCTAAAACCTCTAGAACATACAGAAAACTTCATCGTTATGTTGCAATTCCCTTAGTGTTTTTTATGTTTCTTTTAGGAGCTACAGGCTTTCTTCTAACTTGGAAAGAACAATTTCAATTCAAACCCAAAACGCATGCTTCGTCCTCAAACACATTATCTCTAATATCATTAGATATAATTAGAGACAATGCTATAAAACATATAGAGTCTTTAAACCTTTCACCTGAAATCAACCGAATAGATTACAGACCAAATAAAGGTGTTGCTAAAGTGAGGTTTGAAAATCACTTTACCGAAATTCAAATAGACTGTTACACAGGTGAAGTCCTATCAGTAAAACAAAGAACTGCTGATATTATTGAAATGATTCATGATGGTTCAATAATGGACTTTCTATTTAAAAACCAATCCACTCCATTTAAGCTTTTCTATTCAACTATCACATCCTTAGGGTTGATGTTGTTATCGTTTAGCGGATTTTGGTTATGGCTTAAACCCAAACAAATCAAACGTTTAAAAGACTAGAATATAAGCGCTTGATTGTTTTTTTACGTAAATTTAAAACTCAATAATAATAAACACATGAAAAACGTCTTCTCAATCATTCTCTTCTTAAGTGCCTCATTGCTTTTTGCCCAAGAGTTTTCAATGGATTTAGTAAAAAACATGAAACCACGAAATATAGGTCCTGGTGGAATGTCTGGTCGTGTTACAGCCATTGATGTAGTTACAGATAATCCTGACGTTATGTACGTTGGCACAGCATCTGGTGGTTTATGGAAGTCAACTTCTGGAGGTATAAAATGGGAACCTATTTTTGACAACGAAGCTACTGCTTCAATAGGAGCTGTTGCTATACAACAATCAAACCCAAGTGTAATATGGGTAGGTACAGGAGAAGGAAACCCTAGAAACAGCCTTAATGGTGGTTATGGCATATACAAATCGCTTGATGGAGGTAAATCTTGGATGCTCATGGGACTTGAAAACACAAGACACATTCATAGAGTAATTATTGACCCAACAAATCCTAACGTAGTTTATGTTGCTGCAATTGGCTCTCCTTGGGGAGAACATCCTGAAAGAGGTATTTTTAAAACCACAAACGGAGGAGAAACATGGGAAAAAATCTTGTTTGCCAATAATAAAACTGGTGCTGCAGAATTAATCATGGATCCAACAAATCCCAACAAATTAATTGCTGCTCTATGGGAACACAAACGCGACCCTTGGTTTTTCAAATCTGGTGGTGAAGGTTCTGGTTTACACATTACACATGATGGCGGAAAAACATGGAAAAAAATAACTGATGAAGACGGATTGCCAAAAGGAGAATTAGGAAGAATTGGTATTGCAATAGCACCAAACAAACCTAATATTGTATATGCATTAATAGAAGCTAAGAAAAATGGTTTTTACAAAAGTGAAGATGGAGGTTTTACTTGGAAAAAAGTAAATGACAACTTAAATGAGATAGGAAACAGACCCTTTTACTATGCCGAAATATATGTAGCTCCTGATAATGAAAATCGTGTGTATACCATTTTCACTTACGTAAACGTATCTGAAGATGGCGGAAAAAGCTTTGACCAACTTATGCCAGCTTATGGTGTAGATAATGGTATTCATCCAGACCATCACGCATGGTGGATTCATCCTAACAATGGTAATTTTATGATAGATGGTAACGATGGTGGATTAAATATCACTAAAGATGGTGGAAAAACATGGCGATTTATTGGCAATATACCTGTAGCTCAATTTTATCACATCAATGTCGATAACGACTACCCTTACAATGTATATGGAGGCATGCAAGACAATGGTTCTTGGAGAGGTCCTGCTTACGTATGGAAAACACAAGGTATTCGTAATAGCTATTGGCAAGAAATAAGTTTTGGTGATGGTTTTGATGTCGTTCCTGATAAAGACGACTCTCGTTTTGGCTGGTCAATGAGTCAACAAGGTTATGTAAGTAGATACGATTGGGAAACTGGTAATAACCTTTTAGTAAGACCAACACATCCTGACCCAAATGTAGAGTTACGTTTTAACTGGAATTCTGCAATTAATATTGATCCTTTTAATAATAGTACACTGTATTTTGGAAGTCAGTTTGTTCATAAATCAACTGATAAAGGTGAAACTTGGACAGTCATTTCAGAGGATTTAACCACTAACGACCCAGAAAAACTAAAACAATCAGAAAGTGGCGGATTAACAATGGATGCTACAGGAGCAGAAAACCACTGTACCATTTTGGTCATTGAACCTTCTCCTGTTGAAAAAAATATGTTGTGGATAGGAACTGATGATGGTCGTGTTCACGTTACTCAAAATGGTGGACAAACCTATACTGATGTGTCCAAAAACATAAAAGGATTACCCAAAGGCAGTTGGATTCCTCAAATAAAAGCATCAAACAAAAACAAAGGAGAAGCATTACTAATAGCTAATGATTACAGACGTTTTAATTACACACCTTATGCATACAGAACCAAAGACTATGGTAAAACATGGACACGCATAGTAGATGAAAATGATGTAAAAAGCTATACACTCTCAATTGTTGAAGATATTGAAGAACCAAACCTGTTATTTTTAGGAACTGACGACGGTTTATACATTTCCTTAAACGCTGGAGAAAGCTGGACTAAATGGACAGAAGGCTTCCCTACTACATCTGTAAAAGATTTAGTAATTCATCCAAGAGAGCACGATTTAGTAATAGGTACTTTTGGTAGAGCTGCTTGGGTTTTAGATGACATAAGACCTTTACGCGCTCTGGCTAAAAACAAACAAGTATTACAACAAAAAGTAGAGTTATTTCAACCTCCTACAGCTATTCAAGCTGCATACCAACAACCAACAGGAAGTCGCTTTGGAGCTGATGCTTTATACAATGGAGAAAACAGAAGCTATGGTGCTCAATTGTCATATTATGTAAATATTGATACTCAAAAAGAAGACGCAAAAGAGGAAGCTTCAAATGAAGACGAAGAAACTTCTGCTGAAAAAACCAATGAAGTAAAATGGGATTCTTTAACATTAAAAATATATGATGGAAAGCGTTTAATAAGAACATTAAAGCAAAAAGCGCCTAAAGAAACAGGTATTCACAAATGGACATGGTATATGGATGAAGCTGGTGTTGAAAGAGCTTCTAGACGAAATAGAACCAGAAACAGCGAACCAGGAGGTATCACTGTTAAACCAGGCACTTACAAAGCTGTTTTAAATTTTGGAGACCAATCTTCAGAAAAACAAATTACAGTAATGTATGACCCAAGATTAAATATTTCTACAGCAAACATCAATGAAGTTTACAACACTTTAAAAGATTTAGAAAGCGCTCAAGAAACTATGGCTAATGCTGTAAAACAACTTGTTGAAAGCAAAGAAATAGCTGAGAAATTTCAGTCTGAACTTAAAAAACTAGATAAAGAAAAATATAAAGACGATATAAAATCATCTAAAGACATCGTCAAAAAAATAGATGAAATTATTGATATTTATTTAGGAAAAGTTGACGAAAGACAAGGTATTACCAGAAACCCAGAAGTTACCATCAACACAAGACTTAGTCTTGCAAGAGGTTATGTTCAAGATAGTCAAAACGGTATCACAACTACCGAAACTACGTTAATTAAAAACTTTAAAGACGCTTTAAATAGTGCGCTTGAAAAAACCAACACCTTCTTTAATGAAGACTGGAAATCGTATCAAACAAAAATGGAACAGTTACAAACTAATCCGTTTAAAGACATATCAACCTTTAAACTCAATTAATTATGAAAAACATTTTAATATTAGTGTTTTTTGCTACTATGCTGTCTTGCAAAAAAGACACTGAGAGCAAGAATGAAGCCCAAGCTAAAAGTATTGAACAGTACAGCATTGAACAGTTCATGAACAACGAAGCTGTAAGTGGAGGAAGTTTTTCTCCTGACAACTCCAAGCTTTTAATCTCCAGTAATCGCTCTGGTATTTTCAATGCGTACACAGTACCTACAACAGGTGGTGAATACACACAAATCACAGCATCAGATAGCATTTCATACTTTGCTGTTTCTTACTTCCCTAATGATGAGCGTATGCTACTTTCAGCCGATGGGAATGGTGACGAAATAGACCATATTTATATGAGAGACACAAATGGTGAGATTAAAGATTTAACACCTGAGCAAGGAGCAAAATCTTCATTTTATGGTTGGTCTGCTGATAAAAACAGTTTTTATTTTGGGTCAAACAAAAGAGATGCTCGCTATTTTGATGTGTACAAAATGAGTATCGCTGATTTTTCATCTGAATTAATTTACCAAAATAATGATGGTCTAAATTTCAGTGGAATTTCTAATGACGAAAATTACATTGCTTTAGTTGAATCTGTCAACACTAACGATAGCAACTTGTATTTATTCGACAGAAGTTCTAACGAAAAAACAAAAATCAATGACAACCTAAGTGCAAATGCATCTGAAGATTTTGCAGTTGATAGTAGTGCATTTTATTACACTACTGATGATGGCGAAGAGTTTTCATACTTAATGAAATATGATTTAGCGTCTAAAACAAAAACTAAAATTGTACAAAAACCTTGGGATGTTAGTGGAGCTGGTTTTACTGATAAAGGGACTTACTTAGTAGTTTATGTAAACGAAGATGGTAAAAATGCTATTGAAGTTTTAGATAGCAACACATTACAACCAATAACACTACCTAATTTTGATAATAAAAGTATTACCAGTGTAAGTTTTTCAAAGGATGAAACATGGATGCGCTTGTATGTTGGTGGTTCCAATTCGCCTTCTGATTTATACACTTACAACTTAGAAACCAAAGAACAGCACAAACTCACCAATGTTTTAAACAAAGAGATTAATCCTGACGATTTAGTTACTGCTAAAGTTGTTCGTTTTAAGTCTTTTGATGGTACAACAATTCCTGCCATATATTATTTACCACATCAAGCATCTGCAGATAATAAAGTGCCTGCAATGGTTTGGGTTCATGGTGGTCCTGGAGGTCAAACACGTCAAAATTTCAGCTCTTTAATTCAGTATATGGTTAATCATGGATATGCTGTTTTAGCTGTGAATAATCGTGGAAGCAGTGGTTATGGTAAAACGTTTTTTAAAATGGATGATAAAAACCATGGCGAAAAAGATTTACAAGACTGTGTTGAAGGAAAAAATTGGTTAGCTGAGCAAGCTGAAATCAATTCTGAAAAAATAGGAATCATTGGTGGCTCTTATGGTGGATATATGACTATGGCAGCATTAACTTACACTCCAGAAGAGTTTGATGTTGGTGTTAATATATATGGTGTTACCAACTGGATGCGTACATTAAAAAGCATTCCGCCTTATTGGGAATCGTTTAGAGAATCATTATACTTAGAGTTAGGCGACCCTTATTCTGCTGATTCAACACGTTTAAAACGAATTTCTCCTCTTTTCCATACTGATAAGGTTACCAAACCTTTAATTGTTTTACAAGGAGCTAAAGACCCTAGAGTATTACAGGTTGAGTCTGATGAAATTGTTGCTGGAGTAAGAAAAAATGGCGTTCCTGTTGAATATGTTTTATTTGAAGACGAAGGTCATGGATTTATAAAAAAGGAAAACCAAATTGAAGCTTACAGCAGAATTTTAAAATTCTTAGACGAGCATCTTAAAAAAGAAAATGCACCTTTAGATGGTGAAACTCCCAAAACGGAAATAGATCCAAAAACGGAATAAACAAAACAAAAACGGCTAAACTATGTTTAGCCGTTTTTTATTCTATAAGCTTTAATGCTTTACTATCTTCTATCTTTATTTGTTTGCCTTCTGTAGAAATTAATCCTTCTTTTTTAAATTGAGACAATATTCGTATTGCAGATTCTGTAGCAGTACCAACAATATTAGCATAGTCATCTCTAGTAAGTACTATATTTAAAAATCCATTATCATCTTCTCCAAAATTGGTTTGCAAATACAAAAGCGTTTCAGCTAAACGTTGCTTCACCGATTTTTGGGCCATATCAACAATAACCTTATCAGCAAGTTTTAGTTCCTCAGCCATATCCTTTAGCATTTCCAACGAAAAATTAATGTTATGTGTTAGGTCGTGTATTATTTCGTGCTTTGGAATAAAACACACTTGCATATCATTTATAGCTACAGCACTTAGGTTAGAAGCCTCATCAGAAATTAAAGAACGTTGCCCTAACAAATCTCCTCTAACAACTAATTTTACAATTTGGTCTTTTCCGTTTGCGCTTAACTTAGATAATTTACAAACACCATCCTTTATACAGTAAACACCATTAACATTATCACCTTCTTCAAAAATAATCTCTCCTTTTTTGATAGTGTGTGTTGTTTTACATCCAGAAAGCCGTATAAGGTCATCCTTTTGTAACGCTCTTAAAGCATTAAACTGCCTGATAATACATTGTTCGCACTTGCTCATACCTTATTTTGAAGTGTTCTGTAAAAATAACTAAAAACTGATAAATATCATATTTTTTTTAGCCTTTGCTTTCGACCTTTGCACTAGGTATAAATGAGCAAATATTATGAAACAAGCTACATGTTTTCATTGTGGTGATAATTGTACAGTTGAACATATTGTTCACAACGAAAAAGACTTTTGTTGTAATGGTTGTAAAACCGTTTACGAAATTTTTTCTGAAAACGATTTAACCTGTTATTACGATTTACAACAAGCTCCTGGAGCTACACCTAAAGAAATTCAAGGTAAATATGATTTCCTGTCGGATGACGCTATAATTGAAAAGCTCACCGAATTTAATGATGATAAACACCAAATTGCAACCTTAACCATTCCGCATATTCATTGTAGTTCTTGCATCTGGATTTTAGAAAACCTCAACAAACTCAATGCAAATATTACTGCTTCTCAAGTAAATTTTGGAAAAAAGACCGTAAGAATAACTTATAAAACTGAAGCTTTTTCATTAAAAGAAGCTGTACTTCTATTAAGTAAAATTGGTTACGAACCTTACATTTCTCTTGAAGATTTCAATACAGGAAAAAACAAAGTAAACCGCAGTTTAATTTACAAACTTGGTGTTGCTGGTTTTGCTTTTGGTAATGTGATGTTTTTATCGTTTCCAGAGTATTTTGAAGTCAATGAGTTCTGGCTAGAGCAGTACAAACCTGTGTTTCGTTGGCTCATGTTTACATTTTCACTACCAGTAGTTTTTTATGCGGCTCAAGATTATTTTATTTCGGCTTACAAAGGATTAAAGGCGAAACTTTTAAATATAGATATTCCTATTGCGCTTGGTATTTTAGTGTTGTTTATACGAAGTACAGCCGAAATTATTCTAGACCTAGGCACAGGCTTTTTCGACAGCTTAACAGGTTTGGTGTTCTTCTTATTACTTGGGAAATATTTTCAGCAACGCACCTACAATTTCTTATCGTTTGAGCGCGACTACAAATCGTACTTTCCTATTGCTGTGACGAAAATTTTAAACGGAATTGAAACACCAATTCAGGTTTACGACATTAAAAAAGGCGACCGATTATTAATTAGAAACGAAGAGTTAATTCCTGTTGATGGCATTTTAATTAACGGAAACGCTAATATAGATTACAGTTTTGTTACAGGAGAATCTGAAGCTGTTAAAAAATCGTCTGGTGATAAACTTTTTGCAGGTGGCAAACAATCCACTGGAAGCATTGAAATGGAAGCTTTAAATGCTGTTGAGCAAAGTTACCTTACTCAACTTTGGAGCAACGATGTGTTTAACAAAAATAAAGAAGATAGCTTTACAACACTAACAAATACCATAAGCAAACGCTTTACTATTGCTGTGTTGAGCATTGCTTTTTTAGCTACAACTTACTGGCTGTTTGCCGACTCAAGTAAAGCACTTAACGTATTTACTGCTGTGTTAATTATTGCTTGTCCTTGTGCTATTGCGCTTTCTGCCCCTTTTACTTTAGGAAATTTGTTACGCATTTTTGGAAAGTTAAAATTCTATTTAAAAAACGCTTCGGTTATTGAACAGTTGGCAAAAATAGACACCATTATTTTTGATAAAACAGGTACCATAACTTCCAACCAAAAAAGTAAAACAGCCTATAAAGGTGAAACGCTTACGGAAGAGGAAACAGTTATTTTAAGTAGTACACTTAGACATTCTAACCATCCATTGAGTAGATCGTTATACAACTTGCTTAAGCAAAACAACATTATAACCCTAAGCCATTTTGAAGAACATTTAGGTGAAGGTATTTATGGCAAAAGCAATAATCAATCGGTAAAAATAGGTTCTGCAAAATATGTTGGACAACTTCAATCAGAAACCGAATTAAGTACAGCAGTTCATATTAGCACCAATAACACATACAAAGGAAAGTTTACCTTTTACAATGCATACCGAAAAGGCATTTCAAAACTGTTTAACAAACTAAAAAAAGACTACGATTTAGCGATACTTTCGGGTGACAATGCAAGTGAATTAAATAACCTAAAAAAATTACTTCCAAGCAAAACCAAACTTATTTTCAATCAAAAACCAAACGATAAGCTAGAATACATTAAGCATCATCAAAACAATGGCGCTCAAGTACTCATGGTTGGTGATGGTTTAAACGATGCAGGTGCTTTAGCACAGAGTAATGTTGGCATTGCTATTTCAGAAAATATCAATGTGTTCTCGCCTGCTTGCGATGCCATTTTAGATGCTTCAAAATTCAATCAATTATACAACTATATAAAAGCTTCAAAAGCAGCTATTAAAATCATAAAATGGAGTTTTGTGTTCTCCTTTTTCTACAATGCTATTGGTTTATACTTTGCCATTACTGGTCAACTTATGCCTGTGATTGCAGCTATTTTAATGCCTTTAAGTTCCATAAGTATTGTTGTATTTACCACAATTGCAACAAACCTTTTAGGTCGAAAATTAAAATGAAAAAATTAATGAAACATGACAAATATCATCTTTTAAAAAGAGATGCCAACGTAATTTTGAACTATAACTTCAAGTAGGTATGAGTGTTATTTATGTATTACTAGCTATTAGCATTATCATTGCTATTGTCTTTTTTATTGGATTTATAAAAGCCGTAAAATCAGGACAGTACGATGATGACTATACACCATCTGTACGCATGCTGTTTGAAGACGAACTGGTTAAAAACAAAACCAATAAATCCATTAAAAATCAAAAGTCTAACTAATTATTATGGAAGTACAACAATTTTATTACGACAACAAGATTGTTAAAAAATTCTTACTCGCTACCATGCTTTGGGGTGTTGTGGGTATGCTTGTAGGTTTACTACTAGCCTTTATGTTCTTGTTCCCTAACCTAACCGACGGTATTTCGTGGTTAAGCTTTGGTCGATTGAGACCTTTACACACAAATGCTGTTATTTTTGCCTTTGTAGGTAACGCCATTTTTGCAGGTGTGTATTACTCTTCTCAACGTTTACTAAAAGCAAGAATGTTTAGTGACGCTTTGAGTAATATCAACTTTTGGGGTTGGCAACTTATAATTGTTGGAGCAGCAATTACACTTCCCTTAGGTTATACAACTAGTAAAGAATATGCCGAATTAGAATGGCCTTTTGATATAGCCATTGCTATTGTATGGGTTGTATTTGGTTGGAACTTAATAGGAACTATTTTAAAACGTCGTCAACGTCACATGTATGTTGCCATTTGGTTTTATTTAGGCACATTTGTTACAGTTGCTGTTCTTCATATTTTTAACAGTTTAGAATTACCAATCAGCGGATTAAAAAGTTATTCAGTTTATGCAGGTGTTCAAGATGCCTTAGTACAATGGTGGTATGGACACAATGCAGTAGCATTCTTCTTAACAACTCCATTCTTAGGGTTAATGTACTATTTTGTTCCAAAAGCGGCAGATAGACCTATTTACTCTTATAGATTATCTATTGTACACTTTTGGTCATTAATATTTATTTATATCTGGGCAGGACCACATCACTTATTATATACTGCTTTACCAGAGTGGGCTCAAAATTTAGGTGTAGCATTTTCGGTAATGTTATTAATGCCTTCTTGGGGAGGAATGATAAATGGTCTATTAACATTAAGAGGCGCTTGGGATAAAGTGCGTGTTGACCCTGTGTTGAAGTTTATGGTTGTAGCAATTACTGGTTATGGTATGGCAACCTTTGAAGGTCCAATGCTTTCACTTAAAAACGTAAATGCTATTGCCCACTTTACCGATTGGGTTATTGCTCACGTACATGTTGGTGCTTTAGCTTGGAATGGCTTCTTAGCTTTTGGTATGATTTATTGGTTGATTCCAAGATTATTCAACACCAAGCTACACTCAACAAAATTGGCAAACTTCCACTTTTGGATTGGAACTTTAGGAATTATTATATATGCATTACCTATGTATGTTGCTGGATTTACTCAAGCAAGTATGTGGAAACAATTCAATCCTGACGGAACATTAGTTTATGGTAACTTTTTAGAAACAGTTTCTGAAATCATCCCAATGTACTGGATGCGTGCTATTGGAGGATCGTTATACATTATTGGAATGTTTGTCTTAGCTTACAACATAATTGTTACTATTAAAAAAGGTAGCAAGGTAAGCGATGAACTTGCTGAGGCTCCTGCTCTACAACGTGTTTCAAAAAGACGAATTGCTGGAGAAACCTTCCATACTTGGTTAGAGCGTAAACCAGTGCAACTAACTATACTAGCTACTATTACGATTTTAATTGGTGGTATTATTCAAATTATACCAACAATAATGGTAGAGTCTAATATCCCAACTATTTCAAGTGTTAAACCATACACACCTTTAGAACTTGAAGGTAGAGACATCTATATACGTGAAGGTTGTGTAAGCTGTCACTCACAAATGGTTCGTCCTTTTAGAAGTGAAGTAGAACGCTATGGAGAATACAGTAAAGCGGGCGAATTTGTATACGACCATCCATTCCTTTGGGGAAGTAAACGTACAGGACCAGATTTGCATCGTGTAGGTGGAAAATATTCTGACAACTGGCACCTTAACCATATGTACGATCCACAAAGTACCTCATCAGGTTCTATTATGCCTGCTTATCAATGGTTGATTCGTGATGAACTTGATAAGTCTATGACTGAAGCTAAAATGAAAGCTATGGTAAAATTAGGAGTTCCTTATACCGAAGAGGATATTGCCAATGCACAACAAAGCATGACAGAACAAGGTATTCAAATTGAGAAAAACCTTTATACAGATCCTGATTTTGCTGAAAGCTACGAAGCTGATAAAAAAGCAGCTGGAAGCGAATTTATTGAAATGAGAAATAGAGAAATTACAGCTTTAATCGCTTATTTACAACGTCTTGGAACTGACATAAAAGTTCAAGAATTAGAAGCACAATTAACAACACAAAACCAATAAGTCATGTTGAAATTTGTAAAAAACCACATGGAAAGTATTACTGGTATAGAGATATATCCTTTAATATCCTTAATGATATTCTTCCTCTTTTTTGTTGCACTGTTTTGGTGGGTTATAACAGCTAAAAAAGAGTACATAACTACTGTGAGCAATTTGCCATTAGACAAAAAAAACAATTAAAATTATGAGACAATTTATTCCATCATGGCTTAGAGTTCCAATCGTATTTTTCGCTATTGCTTTTTTTGCTGAATATATGATTGACTCAGGTGATAAACCAGCATTTATTGAGTATCCATTGCTATCACTGTTTTTGGTATTAGTACTACTTATTCTTATTGCTACTGAAGGTATAGTAAGTTCTATGGATAACGTACTTTATCAAAGTTTAGATGAAGAAGCAAAAGCGAGATACGACGCACAACGTACAAGAACACCAAAATTCATTAAGTGGATTCAAAACACTTATAAAAAACTATTAGGCGCAAAACCTATCGAAGAAGAGCACGAAATTATTTTAGACCATAATTATGATGGTATTAAAGAGTTAGACAACTCTCTTCCGCCTTGGTGGATTTATAGTTTTTACATCTCAATTGCTTTTGCTGCTGTGTACTTATTAAAATACCATGTATTTAATGGTGACAGTCAATATGATGAATTAGCACAAGAATATGCCGAAGCAAAAATAGCTATCGAAGAATACAAAAAAACGGCTAAAGACTTGGTTGATTTTAATACTGTTGAATTACTTACTGAAGCTTCAGACTTAAGCAACGGAAAGAAAATTTTTGACACCAACTGCGTTGCATGCCACAAAATTGATGGTGGTGGTGGTATTGGTCCTAACCTAACCGATGAATATTGGGTTTTAGGTGGAGGAATTAAAAATGTATTTAAAACAGTATCAGAAGGAGGTCGTGATGGTAAAGGTATGATTGCTTGGAAACAAAACTTAAAACCTTCTGAAATTGCACAAGTAGCAAGTTATGTACTCACATTTCAAGGTACAACACCTGCTGAACCAAAAGACCCTGAAGGCGAACTTTGGATACCTGAAGGTTCTAAAACTGAAAATACAGAAACCAACTTAACAGAAGAAATTTCTACTGAAACTGATTCTACAACTGTGAATTAAACGTTGCTTAATGAGCCAACAAACACAAAACAACGAAAACTTTAGAGACTCTATTGGTACTATTACCGATGAAGGCAAGCGCGCTTGGATTTATCCAAAAAAACCAAGTGGTAAATTTTATGAAAGACGTAAAATAGTTAGCTACTTTTTGCTTGCCTTTTTGTTCTCTGCTCCATTTATTAAAGTAAATGGCAATCAGTTTTTAATGTTTAATGTATTAGAAAGACGCTTTAACATTTTTGGGTTTCCGTTTTGGCCTCAAGACTTTCACCTGTTTGTTATTTCAATGATTATTGGTGTCGTTTTCGTTACACTTTTTACAGTTGGTTTTGGACGTATATTTTGTGGGTGGATTTGCCCTCAAACCATTTTTATGGAAATGGTTTTTAGACGTATTGAGTATTGGATTGATGGCGACAGAAACAAACAACGTAAACTAGACAAACAAAAGTGGGATGCCGAAAAAATAAGAAAACGTCTTTTAAAGTGGTTTGTCTTTTTGATCATCTCGTTTTTAATAGCTAATATTTTTCTTGCGTACCTTATTGGTAGCGATAAACTTTTAAGATATATTATCGATGGTCCTCAAGAGCATTTAGGGACATTATTTCCATTACTCATTTTTACAGCTGTATTCTACTTTGTTTTTGCATGGTTTAGAGAGCAAGTGTGCATTATTGCTTGCCCTTACGGAAGACTACAAGGTGTATTATTAGACAACAAATCGGTAGTTGTTGCTTACGACCATAAGCGAGGTGAAGGTGAAAATGGTCGTAAAAAATTCAGAAAAAATGAAGATAGAACTGCTTTAGGACATGGAGACTGTATTGATTGCCTACAATGTGTACATGTTTGTCCTACAGGAATTGATATTAGAAATGGCACACAACTAGAATGTGTAAACTGTACTGCTTGTATAGACGAATGCGACCATATCATGGAAAGCATTAATTTACCAAAAGGCTTAATTCGTTATGCAAGTGAAGATGAAATTGAGAAAAAAGAAACCTTTAAGCTTACTAGCCGAATGAAAGGCTACATAGCTGTCCTAACTATTTTAACAGGAGTTTTAATAGGTATGCTCTTATTAAGAAATGATGTTGAAGCTAGAATTCTTAGACTACCAGGACAACTTTACGAGAAAAAAGACAACAACATTATAAGCAATGTGTTTACTTATAAAATTATAAACAAAACCACTCAAGAAATTGATAATGTAAGTTTTAAACTTAGAAACTTTGAGGGCGAGATAAAGCTTGTTTCAACAACTAAAGATTTTATGGTTCCTGAGCAAGGTTTAGCAGAAGGCACATTATTTATTGAAATAAATAAAAGCCATTTAAAAGGTGATAAAAACAAGCTAATAATAGATGTGTATAGTCACGACAAATTTATAGAAACTACAACAGTTAACTTTTTGGGACCAAGAAGTTATCATTAAAAAAATAGTGTTATGAAATTTAATTGGGGAACTGGAATTGTACTTGCATTTATTGGCTTCATTGGTTTTATCATGTACTTTGTTGTTACCATGAGTACAAATGATAAGTACGATCATGATTTAGTTACTGAAGATTATTATAAACAAGAATTAGAACTTCAGAAAAATATAAACAAAGAAAAAAATGCAGCTCAGCTAAAACATAATATTACCTGCAAAAAAACTAATACAGGTTTATTAATAAGCTTTCCGGAAGATCTTGATGCATCAAAAATAACCGGAAAAGTGTTCCTATATAGACCATCTAACAAGCAATTTGATTTTGAAACACCAATTTCTTTATCAAACCACAATTTGCTCGTACCTGACAACCGTTTGTTAGGTGGTCGTTGGAACATTACTATTGATTGGGAATATAACGAAATTCCTTATCGTTTTAAAAAAGAAATTGTTTACTAAATGCTTTGGTCTGCATTCATATTAGGTCTATTAGGTAGCTTTCACTGTGTTGGTATGTGTGGTCCTATTGCCTTTATGTTACCTGTTGACAGGAGTAATTCCGTAAAAAAAATAAGCCAAATTACAACCTACCACATTGGAAGACTGTTAGCATACAGTACAATAGGGCTAATTTTTGGGCTTATTGGTAAAAACCTTTACATCTTTGGTTTACAGCAACAACTTTCAATATGCATTGGTGTATTAATGATTGTTGTGGTTTTATTACCCTACAAAACGTTTAGCAAATACAACTTATCAAAACCGTTACACAAAATAATTTCAAAAGTAAAAAGTGAACTAGGTAGTGCCTTAAAAAAGAAAACTGCAGACACTTTTTTAACTATTGGATTTTTAAATGGGTTTTTACCTTGCGGATTAGTTTATATGGCTGTTTTTGGGAGTTTAGTAAGTAGCACCATTACACAAGGTGCTATGTATATGGCTCTTTTTGGTTTAGGGACTGTTCCTTTAATGACAAGTGCTATTTATTTAGGAAAATTTTTAAACACAACTATTAAACAACGAATACAAAAAGCGATTCCTGTTTTTGTAGTTATTATTGGTGTGTTATTTATTTTAAGAGGTTTAGGATTAGGAATTCCTTACATATCTCCTACTCCTGTTGTGGAAATGGTTTCAGGGAACATTAACTGCCACTAAAACAATTAAAACCCTCATAACAAACACATTGAACTATAAAACTGTATCTTTGTTAAACGAGGTAGTATACTATGAAAAACATTCTTCTTCTTACCGATTTTTCTAAAAGTGCAAATAATGCTATTAGCTATGCGTTGTCTCACTTTAACTCCAGTCCTTGTCACTTTTTCTTAATGTATGTGTATAAGTCTGGAAACTTTATAATGGACGATTTAATGACTAGCAGCAGCGATACTGTTTATGATGCTATTATAAAAGACGAAAAACAAGAGTTAGAACATTATAAATCTAAACTTACAGATGAATACAAGCAGCATCAATTTTCAACCATTATAGATTATGACGCTTTGTTGAGTGCCATATCTCAATCTATCGAATTGAATACTATTGATTTAATAGTTGCTGGTTATGATGGAGCTACAAGCTTAATGGAAACTGTTTTTGGTTCTAATACGCTTAAAATTATCAGAAATATTGAACACCCTACTTTAATTGTTCCTGAGGAATTTCACTATCAAAATATTAAAAATGTTTTAATTCCATTAGATGAGTCTGATAAGTTAAATACTAGCGAGTTTGACAGATTACTAAAGTTTATAGATTTAAAACACACAAATATTCATGTGCTAAGAATTGACAATGATGATACTTTAGCCGAAAGTGATAAACTTCATCTTGAAGAAAAAGTAGTAAACTACACTTATAACATTATTAAAAATGTTGCTCTACCTGATGCTGTAATGACATACCAGCAGTTAAATGAAATTGATTTAGTTGGACTAATAATTGAAAAAGAAAGCTTCTTAAAGCGTTTAATTTCTGAGTCTTCAACAACAAAAATCAGTAAGAGCTTAAACTTGCCCTTACTGATTGTTCATAATTAATACCAAAGTAATATATAAGTATATTATATTTTAAATGTCATTACTGGCAGTATTGCGTGGTTTGCAATATCTTCAGAAATACTGCCTTCAAAGAAATGTGTAATCCCTTTTCTACCATGTGTTGCTACAGCAATTAAATCGGCATTAATAGCATTAGCATGATTTAAAATACCAGATTCAACTGTATAATCTGACACAAAAGTTGTTTGCGACATTGCATCTGTATTGCCTGCTGCAGCTGTTAAAAACCCTGATACTTTTTGCCTCATCTCGGTAGAATTCAAAAACTTACCAGGAGTATTTACATAAACCAAGTGCACTTTTGCTCCCATACCTTCAAATTTATTAATTGCTGTTTTATAAACATCTATAGATTCTTTAGAGAAATCTGTTGCAAACAATACATTTTTAAAAGCAGAAGATTCTAACTTGTTTTTTAAAACCAAAACAGGAATTTCAGAATGTCTTACCACTTTCTCTGTATTTGAACCTACAAATATTTCGGATAAGCCACTAGTACCATGCGATCCCATTACTATTAAATCTGCACTATGGTCTTGTGCTACTTGACTCACTTCACTAAACACCTTAAAGTGTTTAACAATTGGAGTTACAGTTACACCTTTTAGATAGTCTTTATCTAAAAATTCTTCAAATCGTTTTTCAGCTAGTTTTAAATAAAAAACAGCTTCTTCTCCTTGCTCTAGACTTCCTTTGGTTAAAACTGCATCAGAAAGCTCCAACATATGCAACGCCAAAACCTCTCCATGATTTTGTCTTGCCATTACAGAAGCAGCTTCTAAAGCATATTCAGAGTGTTCAGAAAAGTCTATTGGAACTATTATTTTTTTCATTTTTAGGGTGTTTTTAAAGGTTAAATTTTGTGTTTTTTGTAAGTATTAATTTACAACTTTTTTATGTGTCTCACAAGTTTTTAAGATTATTAAATTGTCATAGAAAACAATTGTTTTTCAGGTTGTTTTCGTTGCAACAACACATCAAATGCCATACAAATATTGCGCACAAAAGGCTTTCCCTTTTTAGTAACCTTTAAACCTTCATTTTCTAGTACTAGTAACTCATCTTTTATCATTTCAGATAATTTAGCTTTAATTAATTCTAAATCATTAAGCTTTAACGACTCACATTTCCATGAGGTTTTATAGTGACACATTAAATTAAGAATATGTTGTCTAATAACTAAATCTTCTTCATTTAATATATGTCCTTTAAATACAGGAATAATTCCTTCTTCAATTAAATGATAATACTCTTCAATACCTTTTACATTTTGAGCAAAACCATACCAACTGTCGCTAATTGACGACACACCTAATCCTATCATCATTTGAGTTTTTGAAGCTGTATAACCCATAAAATTTCTATGTAGTTTTTGTGTTGTCATAGCTTCATATAAGGTGTCTGTTGGTAATGCAAAGTGATCCATTCCTATTTCAGAATATCCTGCCACATTAAGCATATCTTTACCTATTTCATATTGCAATCGCTTGTCTTCGGCTTTTGGCAAATCGGTATCTTTAAAGCCTCTTTGACCATTACCTTTTATCCATGGCGTATGCGCATAGCTATAAAATGCTATTCGATCTGGCATTAGCTGTTTTGTTTTTTCAATGGTTTCTTTAATATGCTCAACTGTTTGAAACGGAAGCCCAAAAATAATATCGTGTCCTACGCTTGTATATCCTATTTCTCTTGCGGTTTCAGTCACATATTTTACATTTTCGAATGGCTGAATTCTATGTATTGCTTTTTGAACTGTTTCATTATAATCCTGAACTCCAAAACTCACTCGTTTAAATCCTAGGTTAAAAAGTGTTTGTAAATGCTCTCTTGTAGTATTGTTTGGATGTCCTTCAAAACTAAACTCATAATGGTCTGCCAAAACTGCTTTTCGGGTAATTCCTTCAATTAACCGCTTTAAGTTTTGAGACGAAAAAAAAGTTGGTGTGCCTCCACCTAAATGCAATTCTTTAATTACGGGTTTACTCTCAAACAAATTGCAGTACAATTTCCATTCTTTTAAAAGTGCAGTTATATAAGGAGATTCTACTTCATGACGTTTGGTGATTCGTTTATTGCAACCACAAAATGTACATAAACTTTCACAAAAAGGCAAATGAATATAAAGACTAATCCCTTCGCTGTTATTACTCTCAACAAACGATTGCTGTGTTGAGGCTTTCCATTGCTTAAGAGAAAATGTATCCATATCCCAAAATGGTACAGTTGGATAGCTTGTATATCTTGGTCCTGGTATGTTGTACTTGCGTATTAATTCGTTATGATTCATTTGTGTAATTTTATACTTCAAAGGTAGACGCACAACAACAGTTACACTATGACATTTATCATATAAAAGTTAACTATTGTTTTAATTTATTTGAAATAATGCTTACCTTCACTATTCATTTAAAAAAAACCTAAATACAAAATGAAAAAAACACTTCTTATTATAGTTGCATTAGTATTAAGTTTCAATATTTCTTGTAAAAGCGATAAAAAAGAAACTGAAACAGCAACAGACAATGTTGAAACCGAAACTCCTACAACTACCGAAACAAAAAAGACAACCTCAGAGCCTTACGTTCCAACTGATGTAGTAAAAAAAGTAACTGTAAAACTTGAAGCTAAAAGCGAAAGTAATGTTACTGGTAATGCTCTTTTTAAAGAAGAAAAAGGTGTTGTTACTATGATTGCTGTTTTTGATGGTTTAACTGAAGGTTCTCACGCTATTCACCTTCATGAAAAAGCCGATTGTTCATCATCAGATGGAACCTCAACAGGTGGTCACTGGAACCCAACTGCTCAACCTCATGGAAAATGGGGAGACGACAAAGGATACCACAAAGGAGACATTGGAAACTTTAGTGCTAACGCAAACGGAAAAGGAACCGTTACTTTTAGTACTGACCAATGGTGTATTGGCTGTGGCGATGACACTAAAGACATTTTAGGAAAAGCTGTTATTGTTCACCAAGGAACAGATGACTTTACCTCTCAACCATCTGGAGCTGCAGGCAGTAGAGTAAGCTGTGGAGGAATTATTGAATAACAAAATTAAATACCCAATAAAGACTTAAAGCTACCTCGTGTAGCTTTTTTCTTTGGTTTAAATTCACTATTTTCGGTATTCTTAAAACCAAACAATGCAACTAGAAACTCTTATATCTCAGTTTCAACAAAAAGACGAAAAAGCATTTGAATCGTTATACAATATGTATAGCGAAAGCATGCATGGAGTTATCTACAACATTGTTAGAGACAACGATATAGCTGAAGAAATTATGCAAGATGTTTTTATAAAAGTATGGCATAATTCTAGCAGCTACTCACCTGAAAAAGGTCGCTTTTTTACTTGGATTTTAAACATTGCAAGAAACGCAGCCATAGATAAAACAAGGTCAAAAGCATTTAAAAACTCAAAGAAAAACCTTGATGCGGAATTTTTCGTAGATATCTTGGAAAACAATGAAAACCTTAATGACAAAACTGATGCCATTGGTATTTCAAAATATGTAAAGAAACTTGCCAAAAAGTGTATTAAAGTTATTGAGCTACTTTATTTTAAAGGTTACACTCAAAAAGAAGCTTCTGAAACACTTGAAATGCCTATAGGTACCATAAAAACAAGAAACAGAAATTGCATTAAGGAATTAAGAGAAATGTTAATAAAGTAAATGGATATTAAAGCATACATAGAATCTGGAATTTTGGAACTTTACGTTGCAGGATCACTTTCTGAAAAAGAAAGTAAAGAAGTGTATGAACTTATGCTAAAGCATCCTGAAATTTTACAGGAAGTATTAGAAATTGAAGCTTCTGTTATAAAGCTTACAAGTGCTGTATCGCCAAAATCTAGCTCTCATATTTTTAACATAATTAAAGAAAAACTAAAACTTGGTGATAACGAGGTAAAGGTTGTTTCAATAACTAAACCTAAATATAATTGGTTTACTTACACTGGTTGGGCAGCTGCTCTTATTGTAGGAGCTGGTTTACTGTGGACACTAAACCAAAACAAGCAATTAGAAGCTGATATTACTACAGCTGATATTGAAAATGCCTTTTTAGAAGAGCAGATTGAAGCTGCTAAAAACGATCTTGCAGCAACAAAAAACCTTTTAAACGTACTACGTGATAAAGACATCATTGCTGTACCACTTGGTGGACAAGGTGAGTTTGAAAATGCTTATGCTAAAGTATACTGGAATAAAGCAGACAACAGCATTTACTTAGATGCTCAAGGATTACCTAATGCACCTGAAGGCAAAGTTTGGCAAGTATGGTCGTTAACCTTAAACCCATTAACACCAACAAGTTTAGGTACTATTGATGATTTTAATACTGATAACAACAAGATATTTGCTATAGCCAACACGTATGAAAGTCAAGCGTTTGGTATCACATTAGAACCTGAAGGCGGAAGCGAATCACCAACAATGGAACAACTTTATACACTTGGTGTTGTTACGCCATCTACCCCTTAAAAAATCTCTTTTAGAAAATAGCAAAAAGCATTAAACAATAGTTTAATGCTTTTTTAATTTAAAAAAAAGAAAATGCCTGCTTACACAAGATAAACAGACACTTTCCACTAACAAAAAAACTCTAAAAACAACCATAACTAGTATGGTTTACCACTAATTCAACCTATATCAATTTATTTTTTGCTAGTTGTTGTCAACCATTATTTCCCTCAAATTAATAGTCAAATTGAATCTTCTATTTAAAACCTATATGCAATAGTTCCTTTAATAAAAAAAGGTGTTCCAGGTGTAAAATGTATTTCTTCAACAGACTGTGCTTCGTTTTGCAAACGAGACTCTGTAGCAAACTGTGTTTCATTCCATTCGGTATCAAAAAGGTTTTCTATTACAAACCCTAAAGTGATATTATCAAAACTATAGTTAGCATTAAAATCGGTTACAAAATAGCCTTCAGCTACAATACTATTGTCTTCATTTGCTGGTCTATCATCAATATATCTATACCTAATTCCTCCAGAAAATCCATTCAAATCATTAACCGATAATCCTCCAGCCAATGTAAAATCAGGAGCTAACGGAATATAGTTTTGTCCATCAGGATCTTCTGTACTTCTTGCATGAGTAATTGTTGCATCAGTATCAAAAAACAACCAATCATTAAATTGATACCTTAAGCCTAAATCAAGTCCATAACGTTCAGTTTTTCCGCTAGGTTCTACAATTCCAGCATCTCCTACATACACAAACTCTTGTTCTAAAAACAAATACCACAATGCCGAATTAAGCACTAGTTTTGGAAATGGCTTCCATACTTTACCAAAATCCAATCCATAAGCTCTTGGTAAAACATCTTCTCCTTGATTACTTACAACAACTCTTGTATCATTAGAGTGAAAACCAATTCCTGATTTTAAAAACAGTTGAAGGTTACTAGCTGCATCGTAATAAAAATTAAGTTTCGGACTTAAAATTGTTTTAGTTTCAGACTGCGTAGTGTAATTAGCTTGTAACTTATCGTTGTATAAAAACTTAAAATAGTCTAAGCGCAATGCAGGAGCTACTTTAAGCTTTCCAAACTCAAATTCTGCATTTACAAAAGCATCTACATTTGTTTGATTTAAATCACCCAATTGTATTTGCTCTAAAGTGGTTTTTCTGTTAAGTGTATGCGACAGTTCAATATCATTTACAATATCATGTCTAAGACCTAAACCAGAACTAATAGTTACAGGAGTTGACCCTAAACTAGTTTCTTTAACAACACTTGCATTAGCACCAAAAATATGTCTATCCTCTTGCTGTTTAATTTGATCTCCATTAACTGGATCTTCTAAGAAAAATGTGAAGTTAGAATACAATTCAAAAGCATAATGCGAATAAAACGCATTAGTTTTTAAGCGTGTGTTATCTGTAATATACTTATTGAATTCAACGTTAAAATTTGTGCGTTGGGTTTCTCCTCCTTCAGTGTCATCAATAGCTCCAAAACGTGTAATATTTCCATTATCAACTTCACGTTGCGGAATTTGACCAGAAGCATCCCATCTGCTTGTAAAGTGAGAAGCAGTTAATGACAATTTTGAATTATCTGATGAAAAAGTAACATACTTTCCAAATACATTAATTCGATTAAAATTTTGAGGCGATTCAAAAGGTCCATCGGTTGCTAAATATTCAGTAGCTATATATGCATTTTGATGTTTTGACTTTTCTAGAAGATTAAACATCCCAAGAGTTCTTAAGGTATTAAAATCTCCCATTGAAAATGTTATCGCACTTTCTTTTAGATAATCTTTTGTAGAAAAATCTACAAAACCTGCTGTAGTAAAATCGCCTTTATCGCCATAATAAGGACCTTTACCAAAATCTATTTTATTAACCGTTTCAGGGATTAGAAAATGTAAATCACTATAACCTTGTCCATGCGCATGAGACACCATGTTTACTGGCATACCATCTATATTTATTGATACATCAGTACCATGATCTATATCAAAACCTCTAAGAAAAATTTGTTCTGCTTTTCCTCCTCCAGCATGCTGTCCAATAATTAACCCAGGTACTTTACGCAGTGCTTCTTGCGATGAATTCAACGGATTGGTATTCATATCCAACCTAGTTATAGTACTTGCTGTATTTAATTCTTCAGTAATTATCATTTCATCTAATTGAAACGCCTTTTCCTGAAGCGTAATAAGTAGTGTTGCTTCAAAACTTGAAGAGCTTACAACAACAAACTTTGTTTCATAACCCAACAATCCTATCTTTAGACTGTCTCCTACACTTGTATTATCAATAGTGAACAGACCATTTTCAGATGAATGTGCATGACTTTTTGTAGTAACGTTAAATACATAAGCAGATTCCAAAGGTTGACTAAAAGTGTTTAAAACCTTACCTTTTAAATACTGTGAAAAAGCGGTAGAACTCACCATTAACATTAGTAATACCAATATTGTATGTTTAATTTTCATAATGTTGAGTGATTAAAGTTGCTCTATCTTTTCTTTCATGGTTGGTCCCAGTTCATACAGACTTCCTAAGAGTTCTTCTTTTAAAGGTTTCACTTTTTCATACTTACCAAAAGCCTTGTAAATTTCAGCTATATGGTATAGTGTTTCAGGTTCAAAAGTTTTATCAGCTATATGGTTTTCAACAATATTTAAGGCTCCATTTAGATTTCCGTTTTTAAATTCAGCCCAAGCCAACAAATCATAAGATTGTGGTGTTGGTCTGTTATCTACTTCAGTTTTAGCAATCATTATAGCTTCATCCCTATTTTCTTTTTCACAGGCATACAACAACACATTGAATTTGTTATACATATCACCATACGAAGTATCTTTTACAGCTTCTTTATACAGTTTTAGCTGCTCGTTTTTTAAAGCTATGTCTTGTTTATATTCGGCAATTTCAGCTTTAAGTAGGTAATAATCTGGAGCAAAAAAAGTGGTAGTAACAGTGTTTAAAATTCGTAAAGCTTCATCAGGATTATTCTCATGAGAATAAACAATCCAAGCAATTCCTTTTTTAGCATAAGCGTCATTTGGATTTAATTCTAATGCTTTTAAATAATGAGTATACGAAGCTTCGATTTTTCCTGCATGACCATAAAAATCGGCAAGATTGGTGTAAGACCATTGTTTAATTCCGTCAAGATTAGAAGATTCAGCAATAGATTTTGCTTTTTCCATGTATTTAATGGCAGCATCCAGATTTCCTTTATGATCGCTCCATTTTGATAAACGAATGAGATAATCAAAATCACTAAAATCTTTAAACATCTCCAGATAGCCTTGTGCTAACTTATAGTTACCCAATTCTAAATGTGCATCAAAAAGCATTTTTTGAGTTGCCTCAAGGTTTTCTCCTATTAACTCAGCCTTAGTAAGCTGTTGTAAAGCTTCTTTAAATCTGTGTTGAGAAATATAGTTTGAAGCTAATGCTCTTAAGTAACCTGCATCTTTTTGCTCGGTTGCCTTATTGGCTTGTACCAAGTAGTTTTCAGCTTGTTTTAGGTATGAAATTTTGCCTGTAACTTCAAATAAATTAGAATATGACGTTGCAAGTTTTCCTAAATATGGAAACTGATTAGGTGTAGTTTCTAACTTTTGTTTCCAAAATTCATTATCGTTCTTAGCAGCTTGCAACGCCTTATTCTGGGCTAATTCAAGGTAAATATTATAATCATTAGTATCAGTAATTTTTTTTGGTGGTGTTGTGCAACTAGATACAATAATTGCACTGCACAACACTATTTTATATAGAGAGTTCATGAGTATTGAGAGTTTTTTGTTAGTTGTTAAATAACCTTGAAATACGACTAACTAAATATTTCAAGGTTATTTAAAATTGTATTACCATGGCGAAGCCAAGTATGGAAATGAGGTAAGGAATTCCTTATCATTTGCGTCAACGTTATCATTGCTTAAAGTTGGGTTTTCAGAAAAATCTTCTCCTCCAAAAATCAATAGCAGTTCTACTGTAATAACATCATCAGCTAGTGCTCTACCAGTAAGTACATTGGTACCATCATAAAATGTAGTTGTTCCATCTAATGATACATTCAACACATCAGTAGCTAAAAGACCTGTAAATGTTGCAGAGTCTAAGCCTAGTGCATTAGTATCTCCAGGATTTGCATAAGCAGGACTTAAGGCTTCCAAGTTAGTTTGAAACATAGTTTGAAACGCTGCTCCTTGATTTGAAGGTATTGTAGTATTAAAATCGTCTTTACTAGATGAAGACACAAACACTGTGTTTACAGCTGGTCTACCCATTTGGTCTTCTTGTATATATGTACCCGAAAAATCAGGTCCAATTGGTTCGGTATTACTATCATCGTCATTATTACAGTTATATGCTGTTAAGGCTATAAGTGCTGCAATAGCATAAAGTTTTATAGTATTTAGTTTCATAATATTAATGTGTTTAAAGTTTATTGTTTTCTTTTAGTTTCAACCCAAGTACTTATTGTTCCTGTTCCTCCAATCATTGATTTTGGAACTTCAACAACAACAGACATTACATTGGTTCCAGCAAATGTGTCGTCACCTGGATTGTTAAACGCTGTAGCTGTTCCGCCAACAATTGCGCTATACTGAGCAAAGTCCATAAAGAAAGGGTCGTCTCGTGGTCCTGCAAAAAAGCGCATTCCTCCATTTGTTGAAATAGTAGCAGGAGAACCATAGCTTGTAATGTCTACAACTCCTTGTTGGGAAGCTGTTAAAATAGAACTGCTTAATCCTGTTGAGCTAGGTGCTGCTGGTCCAAAAAAGTACATTTTTCCATCTCTTGCAGTAGCTTGAATTACCAAGTCTTCAACATTATCACCTGTAGTGTCAATATTAAACTCTATGAGTGTGTTTTCATCAAACGAAGCACTTCCAGTGGCTGAAGGACTCAAAAGACCTTGTGTATTTGCTACAAATACCAGGTTGTTTGTGTCTTCTCCCTGAAAAGCATAAAAGTCAGTAATATCGTTCGTACCACCTTGAACTGCTGGCGCATCAATGTGGTCTGCTGCAATGGCAATGAAACCTGCAACTGCAACAATTGCGATCCCTAAAAAGATTTTTGATTTTTTCATAATAATGAGATTTTTGTTAATTAATTGTTTTGTCTCTGCTCTACCTACGGAAAAATCTAAAGTGCGGTTTTGTTAAATTTTTGTTAACAAAAAAATTATAGCGCTTTTAAAATTTAAAACTATCTTTACTCTATAATCTTAAGCCCATGAATCCTTCTGCCAATGGCTGGATAAAAAAATTACTCAAGGAGCTCAGTGCCAACACCTCTTTTTGTCAACTAAAGTTGGATGACTTTTATGTAGCCTTAAAGCAAAGTGGATTTATCTACGGAAGTAATATTTCTATTGTAGATAATTGCATTGAAAACAGAGAGTTTCTTCATGAAGAGTTGACCAAAGTAAACCTTTTAGCCTCTTTTTATTACATTCACAACAAGGAAGGTGACAAAGCAGATTTTATTGAAAGTGTTATTAACTTTTACAACACTATTGATGTTTACAAATCCTCTTTTTTTGAAGAGCTTTTAGGTGAAAAAAAATCTTCCGAACTTTTGGAAGCTATGGTGAATAAACGTGTGCATATTGATGACAATATCCTCACAAAAAACTTTAATTACTTTATCACCAATGCACTGCTTTTTGTTGATGTTATTGCGTATCAAAAGTACCTTAGAACAGATGTAGTTTCTGAGACCTACTTAAAAAATCTTGAAGCAGCTATTGAAACCATTATTATTGAGGTTTTTGAAAACAAATCGGAAAAAACCAAATACGACAAAAGCCTTATTAAACTCATTGAAGCATCATTGAGATACCAGGACAATAGAACGCATAGCTATAACGAAGTGATCACTTTTATAAACGGACGCCTCAGCAAATACTACATTACTGATATTGTGTGTATGGCGTTTTGGAGTGATAAAACCATTGATCTTGAAGAGAAACAGTTTTTACAAAAACTTGGTAAAGACCTTGATGTAAAACAAGATATTATTGAGGCTTCCATTGAGCATATTAATGTGTTTTACGAAACCAATAAAGATAAAATTGCATTACTGAACTCTAAAAACATGGTTCAGAGTTTTTATGACAACTCCAGTAAAATGGTACGAAAACTCATAAAACGCAATAGCAAACGCTTACTCAAAGAGCTTAAAGAAAGTAAAGAGCTCATGATATTGCTTACCAAGTCAACCACAAGACCACTTAGTGACGACGAACAAAAAAAAGTACAAGACCAATTACTAGATATTTTTAAATCCATACCTAGCTTAGCCATTTTTATGTTACCTGGTGGAATGCTTTTACTACCTATTTTTATAAAATTTATTCCTAAATTGTTACCATCGGCTTTTGATGACAACCGAATTGAAGAGGATTAAATACATGTTGTTGTTATGTAGTTGTTCACATTAGAGAAATGAACATTTTAGAAGAAAATATAACGGAATTTAAAACTGACTTTCCAAAAAGTTGGTCTTTTCTTTGGTCGCCAGAAGAAGCCGAAAAAATCTCTGAAGAACATAAAGACCAAATCCATTTTCTGAACAAAAAAGGAACTAAAATTGTAAAAGAATATCTGAATTATTCTAAGATGTTGGGCTACTCAACTGGAACTGAATGGAGTCCATTTACGAAAGGATATTTCAAAACCGAAAAGAAGTTTCTTGTCACTATTGACTGTGATTCGGAAATAAAAAAGTGGCTCTATAACCTCGGAATTCCATTTGACAAGTATGTTTTTGTGGATTCAGACAATTCTGGGCAATCAATAATGCTGACTTGGAAAATGGTAATCAAATATTGGGAAGGAATGTTTTGGGACACTGACCTAACAATATTTGACGGAAGTCTGAATTGGGCGCTGTTTTACTATCACGAAAGTCAACTGTTTTTTGGAAAAGACAACGTATTTGACCAAGAAGCAGAATTTAAAAAAAATCTTGAACAGAATAAATTATTAAACGAAATAAAAAACCGAATAAAATAACTTGCTACAACAACGTGTATAGTTTATTGCTTCTGATTTTCCGAAAGGAAAACCCTCGTAGGTTTTCACGCAACTATACATAGCAGAGATCCTTATATAAAATTAAAAACCCGACCTAGAAAACAAATGAAAGTTTACGGAAAATGCAAAAAGTGTAAAACTGAAATTAGATACTCAACAAGTGCCAATACTAGAGTTGAATTTGCAATGCAAAACGGAGAAAATAAAACTCTGAATTGTAAAAATTGCGGAATAAAAACAGAATTTCACGTTGACGAATTATACACAAAAGAATCAAAAATTGCTCAAATTGGAGCAGGACTGATTTTTTTAATCGGAACACCATTATTGTTCTTTTTTGTGAATCCAATATTTTCTGGTAGTCGAAGTCATTATGTGATTTATATTGTTGGTGGATTTTTACTAGTCCCAGTTATTGCATACGGAATTATAAAAAAGCAAGACCAAACAAGAGTGAGTTCATTTAATCGGAATAAACTGAAAGGTCGAATTCATAATATCGGATGAAAAAAGCAATCCTACTTATTTTATTGACAACCTCAATTGTTTCTTGTAAAAGTCAAGAAGAAATTGATTTTAAAGTTGGTTACTTACCAAATTACAATTACACGTTGACTCAAAAACAGATTTCTGAAAACAATGTAAAATATATTGCATCAGATAAAATACTTCAAAACTTAAAAAATAATGGAGTTGAAAATCCGACAATAACGAAAGATACAAGTCTTCTAAAAAGTGTTTCTAAAACAGGAAGTCTGAAAGGAAATGAATTTCCAATTGATATAGAATTGTTAGAATCCAATAATCCATCTTTAAAAAGCGGAACTAAATTTTTCGGAAAATCAGTTGACGGAAAAACAAAAATTGACTCTATTTCTTCTTCAACAATGACTGAAGAAAAAAAGAGAACATTACTTCCTGCAATGGAATCGATGATGAATCAAATCAAATATCCTAACAGAAAAATTAAAGTTGGAGAAAGTTTTGAGCAAAAAAGTCCAATGTCAATCCCAATTGCAGATGTTACAATTGAAATAGAAATTAATTCAATTTACACTTTAAGAAAAGTAGAAAACGGAATTGGATATTTTGACCTTGACCAAGTTTACACTATAAAATCAACAACTAAAGATTACGAAATGGAATTAGACGGAACTGGAAAAGGACAATTAGAATATGATATAGAAAAAGAATTCTTCACCAAATTCTATCTAGAAATGGAAATGGATTTAAAAACGGAGTTGGAAGTATTCAGCATTGAATTGCAAACAAAAAGTATAACTGACCAAGCAACTAAAATAACAGAAACTAGTAGCTAACAATCTATTAATTTCAGTCTCAACCAACTACTCCAACCACAATTTAAAATCTTTAACACGCTCTCTAGCCACAATGACCTCTTGTTCGTTATAGTTGTTTAACTTTACCTGAAGTCTGGAGTTGGTATAGCTAATCATGTCTTTTATAGCATTAATGTTGACAAAGAACTTTCGGCTTATTCTAAAAAAGGTTTGCGGTTCTAGTTCGTCTTCCAACTGTTCTAAAGTTAAATCTAACAAGTAGTTTCTACCTTCGACAGTATAGGCATAAGTGCCTTTGTTTTCGCTGTAAAAACATTCAATCTCATCAATATTAATAAGCTTAAGGTGTTGACCAACTTTTACCGAAAATCGTTTTTTATACTCTCGCTCTATTGGGTTTACCAACAGTTTTTTAATATCGTTAAAATCTAACGTTACGGCTTGTTGCTGTGGCAAACGCTCTTTGTATTTACTTACTGCTTTAGCAAGATCGTCTTCGTCAATAGGCTTTAATAAATAGTCAATACTATTTAATTTAAAGGCTTGTAACGCATACTCATCGTAGGCAGTGGTAAAGATGACAGCAGACTTTATATCAATGTGTTCAAAAATTTCAAACGATAAACCATCGCTTAATTGTATGTCTAAAAAAATTAAATCAGGATGTTGGTTATTTTGAAACCAATCCAAGGCTTCTTCAACCGAGTGTAACATGGTTTCTACAGTAAGGTCTAACCTTTCAATCATTCTGTGTAACCTACGTGCTGATGGTTTTTCGTCTTCAATAATGATAATTCTCATTGCCAATCTTGTTTATCTTTATCCATAAATTCTTTTATTTTTTTGGCTTCCCATTGCTTTCCAAATAAAAAGTCTGGTCCAAAAACGCCTAATCCGTGAAAAAGCAGTCCTATTCCCCAAAAAAAGGCTGTTGAATAGGTAGCAAAGCTTTTTAAACTGCCACCACTATACACTATAATAAAAATAACAACAATATTTATAATAATGTATGATGCCAAATGCCAGTAGAAGCCTACTATTTTTTCTACTTTTTTCTTAGCTCTTAAATACGCTTCTTCATGACGTATTTTATCTTCGAGTTGATTATTCTCGGGATTGTAATTAAACTGTTCCATAGCTTTTAGTTCCATTTTTTCTGTTCTTCTTCTTTCATAAATTGCTCAATCTTACGCTTTTCCCAGGTTCTACCTAAAACGCCATCGTTAACAAATACTTTGTAAGCATGGAAACCTATTCCCATTCCCCAACCTAACATTGGAAACCAAAACCATTGAAATCCCCAATACGTCTTGTAATTGATGAAAATTAAAAAAGGAATGACTAAGCAGTACGAAATTAAACCGTAGTAAAACTCTTTTAGGTTATCTACATGCTTTCTTGCACGTATGTAACTGTCGTCAAATTGCGATGGTAATTCAGACTTTCTCATGATTGATATTTGTTTTGTAAGCATTGGTATTGCAACTGCAAAACGGTTTGCTTGTTGATTGATGTATACTTTTTTAGTAGTAAGGAGCTGATAACGTTGTTTAATGTTTTCGAGACCTACTCCACTACTCTTTTTTACTATTTGTTTAGGTTGCAGATTATTTTCAACAACCAGGTTTTCATTTTCATCTTCATATATTTTAATATGCAGAGGCTTGGTAGATGTTACCATATTATGCTTTACAGCATTTTCTAACAGTAACTGTAACGATAATGGTACCACTTTACTTTCAGGGTTTGATGCCTTTTCAGGAATATCAAACGTTAAGCTATCTTCAAACCTCATCTTTAATAGCAGCATATAGGTTCGAGCAAAATCCAATTCTTCGTCAACGGTTACTAAGTCTTTATTTTTTTGCTCAAGTACATATCTATATACTTTTGAAAGTGATGTTGTAAACCGTTGTGCACTGTCTGGGTTTTCTTCAATTAAACTGGTTAACACATTTAAACTGTTGAACAAAAAATGTGGGTCTAATTGATTTTTTAACGCATCAAACCTTGCTGTTGCTGTTCCTGCAATTACTTTTTGCTCCTTTACTTTATTCTGTTGATAACGATTATAGAAATAGACTAGATGAAAAATAACAACAATGGTCATTGTAATCCACAATCCAAAACTATATTGGTTCCAGCTTTGTAAGGCTATAAAATCTTCCCATGACACACCACGATAAACGATGTATTGAAAAGCATTCATAATAAACAAGCCTAACATGGTAATAGCAACCGAACCAACAAGACCTATAAGTATTCTTTGAAAACGTTGCTTTTTGGTCCAGTTGAATTTTTCAAGGAACGCAAAATAGTAGTAGTTAGAATACCCAAGCAAGAAACTATACATTTGATAGAAGCAAAAGCTTATCAAAAAGTCGTTGAAATTATCAAAATCAAACCCATCATAAAATAAGTTACCTACTATAAAAACTGCACAGCCAATAAAGAAAGTAAGCGCTGCATTTTTGAAGGATTTGATCATGATACTTTAGTTTTTTGTTTATTATAATTATTCTTTACAAGCAGCAACTGTTTGTTCTACTCGCTCTTTTCCCCAATTAGGGTGAAATGGTGATTCTGGTTTAAAGTTAGCAAAAAGTTCTAATGCTCTTTCTAGATCTTTACAAAATGGTGCTGTATCCTGTCCAAAATATTTAGCACTTCCCATATCCCATTCGGCTTTTCCTGATACTACTCTTGGGTTATCTGGTGCAATTTTTAAGGCTTTACTGTACAATTCGCTAATTTTTCCTGAGTATTTCATTCCGTAGGTCATCCCATCAAAAGCAACCCAGTTTGTTAATACATGTGCTTGCATTACCAATAATTCAGGATTGTCTTTACTAATTGACATAGCAGTATTTAAGTGTTCCTGAGCTTTATCTAGCTGCGCTTTAAGAACGTTAGCGTCTTTTTCGCTCCAGCTTTTTAAGCTATTCATTTGAGCAATGTAATAATGTGGTAACCATTGGTCTGACTCAGCGTTTGCAATGCGTTCAAACATGTTTTCGGCTTCGTCCCATTTGTTGGCTTCCCAAAGGCTAAATGCTTTTTGCATTCCTTTTTCAAAATTGGTTTGCGAATGTATAATTCCTGAAACCATTAGTGTTGCGATGATAATTAAATGTTTCATTTTTGTATTGATTTAGTGTTTGTGTTTTTAATTTGATTCAAATATCTTAAGTATGGTAACCGTTTGAAAATCTATAGTACCGAACTGTAAATTTTGGTTACTGAATTGTGATTTTTATTGTTTGTAATTTATCATTACTTACGTCACCTCGAGCACAGTCGAGAGGTCAATAAAACTCAATAAGTTGTTTAATAAGGTCTCTATTTGCTTTGCAAGGTGCTTTCAAATAAAATGTATTTTCTTTTCAAGCAATGCTCGACCTGACAACGAAAATTTATTATAGGCAATTACTATTCATTGTAATCTATTGTGATTTTTATAAATTATCTAACTGATTATCCTTTCCATCGTCGCTAATAGTCCAGAAAAATCCAACAAAGAAGAATTGATCTGCTGCTGGTAAAATGGCTTGTCTGTTAAAATTACCGTTAGCATTTGCCGTATTAGAATATTGATACCCATTAATATTATTAAACCCTAAGACGTTATTCACTGAAAAGTAAAGTATCTTTTGTTGGCTTAGTAAATAGGCCCAGTTAAAACTTAAACTGTTATAGCTTTTTGTGGTTTCATTTAAAAAACCGTTTCTGTTTGGGTTAGTATATGGTCGTCCTGAAGCGTAGCTGTAACTTAACCCAAGTTGACTTTTCCAATCATCTACCCAATACTTTACTACTGCTGAAAAATTATGTGTATTTGCAAAACTTGGTTGCGCTCTTTCAGGGTAATTAAGGTATTGTCTTTCGGTATCTAAATAAGAATAACTTAACCAGTAATCTATATTTTTTAAACTCTTATTATCTCTCCAAAAAACATCTAATCCTTGAGCATATCCAGAGCCTTCATTTGTATAGTCGCTATCAAAACTTGCCATATCAGTATCAAACAACACCAAGTTGTCATACGCTTTTCTATAGGCTTCTGCTCTAAACAATCTACCATCACTTACATGTTGATAGTTTAAAATATAATGCTGTGTGTTTTGTGTTTTAAGGTCGTTGTCAAACTTTAAATAATCTCCTGAAACAGTTTGAAAAAAGTTACCATAAGCTAATGATACCTGACCATTTTTTGAAGTCTTGTAAGCTAAAGATGCTCTAGGTGCAACATCAAAACGCTTAGTAGTGTTGTAATAATCACCTCGTAAACCAGCTTTTAACGCTAGTTTTTTACTAAATACAATATCAGTTTCAGCAAAAACTGCAGAGATATTGTTATTAAAGCCATAGCTAGCACTAATGCTCTCGTCAGTATACGTTTCATTAAAATCGGTTAAAAATTGTTCTGCACCAAAACTTAGTTTAAAACGACTACTGAATCGCTTTTTAAGTTTTAATTTAAAATGAGCAGAATGTTCTTTGTTATCAATATCGCTATCAATAATACCAACATCAGTATTGGCAACTGTATAACTTAAACCCGATTTTATAGACCAGTTATTGTTTAACACACCACTGTAACTAGCGTTTGTATAGAAATTGTTGTTTTTTAATTTAAAATCAATTCCCTCTTCATAATTGATATCTTCTTGATTCAATTCTAAATTAGAAGTATCAAAAGCAGCATAAAACTTTAATAAACCTGAGTCGAATTTTTGTCTAAAAACAGCTTCTCCTTGAGCACCTCTATACGGCTTTTCCCAATCGTTTCTATCTGGAAACAAAGCAATATAAGGTGCTAAATTTATATAAGACGCATTAACACTCAATGAGGAATTGTTCCATTTTTCGGTGTGACCCAATCCTCCACCAACAGTCATTATACTAATATCTGTTTTTTCTTGGTCTGGTTCGTCAATAGTGTTCAACAGCAACACACTAGAAAGCGCTTGTCCGTATTCTGCTGAATATCCACCTGTAGAAAATGTAATTCCGTCAAATAAAAATGGAGAGTATCGACCTCTAGTTGGCATATTGTTAGGTGTTGGACTATAAGGCGTAAACACTCTAATACCATCAATAAAAATTTGAGTTTCTGCAGCATCACCACCTCTTACAAAAAGTCTACCATCTTCAGCAACTGTTGATGTTCCTGGTAATGTTTGTAAAGCACCAACAAAGTCACCTAAAGCACTTGCAGTAGTTACCACATCTAAAGGTTTAAGTACCGAAACTTTACTGTTATCATTAGCTTCAAAAGTTCCTGCTGAAATAACAACTGCATCCAATACACTAACGTCTTCTCTTAACTTAATTTGAACATCAGTAAATGTTGTTACCTCATTGGTAATTGATTTTGTTTCATAAGATAAAAAGGACACTATTAAAGTTTGTTGCCCTGTTTCTTCTGTAGTAAAGCTAAAATTACCTTGTTCATCAGTAGTAGCACCATCGTAAGTGCCATCTAGATACACATTTGCTCCAAAAACTGGCTCACCAGAAGTATTGGTTACCTTACCACTAACTGTTGTTTGAGCTATAGTAAGTGTTGTAAAAAGCAATACTAAATACGTAATAAATTGTTTCATTGTAATAGTTGATTTAAACTGTTCGTTTTTTGATTGATGCCACAAAACTGCAACAGACCTATTAATACTGAAATTCAATGTCACCGAATTGTATGTTTTTTATGACGAATTGTAAAAAATTGAGAAAATGAGTAACTAAAAGCCTACATTTACTACTAATGAAGTAGCTATTACTTATCTAAAAACCAACACAATGAAAAAGTCAGTTTTATTCCTGTTCAGTATCTTGTTTTCAATAACCTTTAATGCCCAAGACAAACGGCTTAGAGGCATAGAAAAGGAACTCAATAAAATACTCGAAGTTACTAATGCACCTGGTTTTGCAGTTGCCGTTGTTGAAGGCGATAAAGTAGTTTATGCCAAAGGATTTGGATACAGAGACTACGAAAACAAAACACCTGTAGATATCAACACCCTTTTTGCAATTGGGTCGTCGTCAAAAGCATTTACTTCTGCTATTTTAGGAGTTTTAAGAGCTGACGAAAAACTCTCTTTTGATGATAATCCTAGACTTCATATACCTGAATTAGAGTTTTATAATAATGACATGAACAACAATATCATTATTAAAGATCTTATGAGACACAGCACAGGTCTTCCAAGGCACGATGGTTCATGGTATTTTTTCCCAACGCATGACAAAGACAGCTTATTGGCAAGAGTAAAATATCAAGAACCTTTTACAGGTATAAGGCAACAATGGTATTACAATAATTTTGGCTTTTTAGCTCAAGGTGTAATTGCTGAAAAAATTACAGGTAAAACTTGGGAAGACAATATTAAAGAGTTGTTTTTTGAACCTCTTGGTATGAATCGTTCCAATGCATCTATTTCTGAAATGAAATCAGCCTCAAATGCTGCTTATGGCTATTTGTTAAAAGACGACAACACCATAAGTAAAATGAAATACTATGACATTGCTGGTATGTCTCCTGCAGGAGCTATAAACAGCAGTGTGTATGATATGACCAAATGGTTGATTACATGGATAAACAATGGAAAATTTAATGATAAAGAGATTATACCTGAAAGCTATATCACAGAAGCTATAGGGTCTCAAATGGTTATTAGTAGTAATATTCCTGATAAAGATTTTCCTGATATTTATTTAAACAACTATGGTTACGGCTGGTTCTTGCAGTCTTATAAAGGACATTATAGGGTGGAGCATGGTGGTAATATTGATGGGTTTTCGGCTAACGTAGCGTTTTTCCCTACCGATAAAATTGGAATTGTAGTACTTGCCAACCAAAATGGTTCAGCGGTTCCATCGTTAGTTAGAAATACAATTGCTGACAGAATGATTGGTGCAGAACAAACTGATTGGGCAGAACGCCATAAAGAAAATCTTGAAAAAAGCAAACAAGCACAAGCCGAAGCAAAAGAAGAGTCTTCAATTTCAAACGTAAAAAATACAAAACCTTCGCATATTACTCTTGACTATACAGGAACTTACTCCAACAAAGGTTATGGCGATTTTAAAATTTATGTAGAAAACGACTCGTTATTTTCTGAAGCTAATGGAGAAAAAATTTATTTTAACCATTTTCATTATGATGTTTTTGAAATGGTTGATGTTACTGACAATAAAGTTGACACCACGCAGTATGGTAAAGCGCTTAAGATAAACTTTCAAACTAATGATGCTGGAGACATTTCAGGAGCAAAACTAAAGTTAGATCCAATGGTTAATGCTATTGAATTTAAACGTACTCCAAGTACTATTGACATAGACTTAAAAACGCTTGAGCAATATTCTGGTGAATATGAATTAGCAGGCACCACTTTAAAGGTGTATGTTAAAGAAGAAACACTGTATCTTTTTGTTCCTGGTCAACCAGAATATGAACTCATGGCTACTGATAAACATAAGTTCTCTTTTAAAACCCTTGAAGGTTTTAAAGTAGAATTTGTTGAAGCTGAAGATGGTAAAATAATTGAACTGAAAGCAATACAACCTAACGGAACCTTTGTGGCAAAACGAAAGTAACTTCTTAATTATAGAGTATTAAAAGCACTTTTACCAAAGTGCTTTTTTTTATGAGTCTGCGTTAGTCAATATATCATGAGTAGCCCATTGTACTGCAGCATCTAAATCGTTAAAACGTCTTATTTTTTGTGTGAAGAATAAGCTTTCAATTAAGGTATTAAGAAAGCTTTTACTAGAATAGCCAACTACTCCATAACCTTTTAGCGCATAATTTCCTTTAAAGAATTTCACCCAACCATTAGGTTTTACAGAATAAGAATGTATTCGGTGAGATAGATATACAATATCTGCACCATTCCCTCCAATGAATTTTGAAACGTCTTCTACAATTCGTTTACCATGATCTTCCCAAGTGAAATTAATACCTTCAGAAATTTCAGAAATCAAATACCCTTTAAACACAAAAACATCTCCAAATTCATAATTGAATTCTTTCAATACTTGTTCGTATAAAGGCGTATGTTTTACACTTATCATAGATTGAAATTAGTAATAAAACGAATACTATAAAAAGCATATATTAGTTTTTCGATGTAATGAATCAAAAACAAGTTAATCTATTGTATTTGAAATAGATAAAACCAAAACAAAGCTTACAAAACCTTGATAAAAAGCAGTTTTAGTCCTTAGTTTTTAAAGAATCTTGATACTTAATAAGTGTTTCGGCAATGTTTTGTGCTCTCGTGTTGCGAGGATTCATTTCAAACGCAATTTTGTAGTTTTTATAGGCTTGCGCACTATCACCTGCACTTAAATATGCTTCACCTAAACTATCATACACATTTGAGCTTTCAGGAAACATAGCCACATTCATTTTTAAAACTTCTATAGCATCGTCGTATTTTTTATCGTTAATTAAGCGATAACCAAGTTGGTTAATTTCACCTTCGTTAACCACATCTTTAGTGGAATCTTTTTTCTTTATTGCAAGAAAACCTTCAACCGCTTGCTTGTACTCTTTATCTTTTAAGTGCATGCGTGGAGTTTTGTAGTCATCTGCAACTTTTATAAAATCATAAGTAATTAAATCTTCATTGTCCTTTGAAATTTCAGATAGGTAAAACACTTCGGTTTCTGGGTGTTTTACAAACCTCAACTTAGCATACAAATCACTTACAAAAAACTCATTGCTATCCATTACGACAGGCTCTATAACACCTTCACGCCAATTAAAATATATGGTATTATCTTTATAGAAGACGTCAATAACATCATTATCATGATACAAATAACGTCCTGTAGTTTGCGCTTTAAATTCTGGAGAAAATTTGACGCTTTTAGAACACGCACTTAGAAGAATTACTGTAAGTAAAAGAAATAGTGTATTACGTTTCATAATAGTTGGTTGGATTGGTTATTAGTTGAGACCAGAGCAAAAAAAAAGTCTCATTTATAAATGAGACGATTTTTTTATTGTATTGTTACGTGTTTACTATAAAAAGTGGCAATCTACTTTACATCCATCAATTCTACATCAAACACTAAAGTAGCGTTTGGAGGTATAACTCCACCTGCTCCTCTACTACCATAACCAAGATCGCTAGGTATTACTAAACGTGCTTTATCACCAACGTTTAATAAGCAAATACCTTCATCCCAACCAGGAATAACTTGACCTACTCCTACTTGAAAATCTAACGGTTGGTTACGCTTGTATGAAGAATCAAACACAGTACCATCGGCTAACTGACCTTTATAATGTACTGATACCATTTTACCAGCTTCAGCAGCTTTTCCGTTTCCTTTTTGAATGATTTGATATCTTAAACCGCTTTTAGTTTCATCAAAACCAGCAGCTAATTTATCTAGCTCAGCTTTTGCAGCTTCGCGTTCAGCAGCTAAACGTTTTTCTCTTGCACCTTCAAATGTTCTAAACGCTTCAACAGCATTAAAGTTTTCAGCGTCAGCGCCAACTCTTACAATCTCTAAAGTATTAATTTCGTCACCTTGTGCAATAGCATCTACTACATCTTGTCCTTCTACCACTTTACCAAACACAGTGTGGTTGTTATCTAACCAAGGTGTTTCAACATGAGTGATAAAAAACTGACTTCCGTTTGTTCCTGGTCCTGCGTTTGCCATAGACAATACTCCTGGTCCATCGTGCTTTAAATCTGGGTGAAACTCGTCGTCAAACTGGTATCCAGGATTTCCTGAACCTGTACCTTGTGGGCAACCACCTTGAATCATAAAATCTGGAATCACTCTATGAAATTTTAATCCGTTATAATAAGGTGTACCTTGTGGTTTTACTGAGTTTTCTAAGTTTCCTTCAGCTAATGCTACAAAATTACCAACTGTTCCTGGTGTTTTTTGATATTCTAATGCGACTACTATCTCGCCTTTTGAGGTATTAAATTTTGCGTATAAACCGTCTTGCATGCTATTTTATTTTAAATGAGGTGCAAAGATAAAAAAGTATGTGCGAAGTACGAAGCAAGAAGTGAGAAGATTAAAGCAAATGTTAATCTATTCTAAAACAAAGAATTAATTGCTACAGACAAAAAACTAGTAACTAAAAACTAATTAGCCACTTCGCTAATAAACTTAATTCTATAGAGACGTAATTCTTCATCATCATAATCACCATCAAACTCTTCAATAGCATCAGAAATTTTATCGGTTTCAGACTCCATAAAGTACTCATGGATTTCTTCTTGCTGGTCTTCATCTAAAATTTCATCAATCCAATAATTGATATTCAATTTTGTCCCTGAATACACAATAGCTTCCATTTCTTTTATAAAATCTGGCATATCCATACCTTTTGCTGAAGCAATATCATCTAAAGGTAATTTTCTGTCCACGTTTTGAATGATATAAAGTTTTATAGCAGAGTTAGTACCTGTACTTTTAACCACCATATCATCTGGTCTTATGATATCGTGTTCTTCAACATAGCTTGAGATTAATTCTATAAAATCCTTTCCGTATTTTTTAGCTTTACCATCTCCAACACCATGCACATTACTCAATTCGTCTAAGGTAATAGGATATTTTAAAGCCATGTCTTCTAACGAAGGGTCTTGAAAAATCACAAAAGGCGGTACTCCAAGTTTTTTTGCGTTGCGTTTTCTTAAATCCTTAAGTAAACCCATTAGCTGTTCATCGGCTACTGCTCCTCCTCCTTTTGAGGCTGTAATAATACTATCATCGGTAGTTTCATCAAATACATGGTCTTCAGTCATCATAAAAGACACAGGAGAATTTATATAGTCCTTGCCTTCATTTGACAATCTTAAAACACCATAGGTTTCAATATCTTTTTTAAGGTAACCAGCCACCAAAACTTGACGTATTAATGCCATCCAATAGCGTTTATCATGATGACTTCCAACACCAAAAAAGTCTTGCGCATCAGTTTTATGAGAAGCAATTAATGCATTGGATTTTCCTGTAAGTACATGTACCAAATCCTTAGACTTGTACTTCTCGTTAGTTTTAGCAACAGTCTCTAAAAGCACTGCAACGTCTTCTTTAGCTTCGTGCTGCTTTTTAGGATTACGCACATTATCATCCATATCGCCTCCTTCACCAGTTTCGTTGTCAAACTCTTCACCAAAATAATGCAGTATAAATTTTCGTCGAGATACCGAGCTTTCTGCAAAAGCAACCACTTCTTGTAATAAGGCTTGCCCAATTTCTTGTTCAGCAACAGGTTTACCTGACATGAATTTTTCGAGTTTCTCAATATCCTTGTAAGCATAAAATGCCAAACAATGTCCTTCACCACCATCACGACCAGCCCTACCAGTTTCTTGATAATAACTCTCAATACTTTTTGGCATATCATGGTGAATAACAAAACGCACATCAGGTTTGTCAATTCCCATACCAAAAGCAATAGTAGCTACAACCACATCAGCATCTTCCATTAAAAACATATCCTGATGTTTAACTCTGGTTTTTGGATCTAATCCTGCATGATAAGGCACAGCGTTTATGCCATTAACCTGAAGCACTTGTGCTAATTCTTCAACTCGCTTTCTACTTAAACAATATACAATACCCGATTTTCCTTCGTTTTGCTTTATAAATCGAATAATATCAGCATCGACGTTTTTAGTTTTAGGACGTACTTCGTAAAAAAGATTCGGTCGATTAAAGGATGCTTTAAAGGTATTGGCTTTGGTGATATCTAAACTCTTTAAGATGTCTTCTTGTACCTTAGGTGTAGCAGTTGCTGTTAATCCAATAATAGGTATGTTATCACCAATTCGCTTTATAATGTGTCTTAAATTTCGGTATTCTGGTCTAAAATCGTGTCCCCATTCACTAATACAATGGGCTTCATCAACAGCCATAAATGATATTTGTACAGACCTTAAAAACTCAACATGTTCTTCTTTAGTTAAAGATTCTGGCGCTACATAAAGCAATTTTGTAACTCCATTTACAATATCTTCTTTTACTTTTCTAACTTCTGTTTTATTGAGAGAAGAATTTAAAACATGTGCAATTCCTTCTTCGTTCGACACACCTCTTATGGCATCTACTTGGTTTTTCATTAAGGCAATTAAAGGCGAAACAATAATTGCTGTTCCGTCTTTAATAAGTGCTGGCAACTGATAACACAGTGATTTTCCGCCACCTGTAGGCATAATCACAAAAGTATCGTTGTCTTGAACTATACTTTTTATTACAGGCTCTTGAAGCCCTTTAAATTTTGAAAAACCAAAGTATTGTTTGAGTGCTGAATGTAAGTCAATTTCTTTTATACTCATTAATCCCTATTAGTATTTTATATACATTTGCATAACAATAAAGATAACAATTTCTTTAGACGCATCAAACCCAAAAATTAATAAATTTTGAACATTAAAGATTCTATCCTTAATACTGCAAAAAAAACAATCGCTATTGAGCAAAATGCTATCGCTAATTTAAGTAATTTACTTGACGATGACTTTGCAAATGCAGTTGAACTTATATATAACTCCAAAGGACGTGTAATTATTACAGGTATTGGTAAAAGTGCCATTATCGCTAATAAAATTGTAGCCACTTTAAACTCTACAGGAACTCCTGCAGTTTTTATGCATGCTGCCGATGCTATTCATGGTGATTTAGGTTTAATTCTTGATGACGATGTAGTAATTTGTATTTCTAAAAGTGGAAACACACCAGAAATTAAGGTGTTGGTACCACTTATTAAGAATGCAAAAAATAAAATGATTGCCATTACTGGTAATAACACCTCATTTTTAGCACAACAAGCCGATTATATTTTAAATGCTTATGTAGAGCAAGAAGCTTGCCCAAATAACCTAGCTCCTACAACCAGTACTACTGCGCAATTAGTTATTGGTGATGCTTTAGCGATTTGCCTATTAGAATTACGAGGCTTTTCAAGTAAAGATTTTGCAAAATACCATCCTGGAGGTGCTCTTGGAAAACGACTGTACTTAAGAGTAAGCGATTTATCTTCGGTTAACCAAAAACCTCAAGTAACACTCAATACTAATGTAAAAGAAGTTATTGTTGAAATTTCTGAAAAAATGCTTGGTGTAACTGCTGTAGTAGAAGACCACAAAATTGTAGGTATTATTACTGATGGTGATTTAAGACGTATGCTTACCAAAACCGATTCGTTTTCTGGATTAACCGCAAAAGATATTATGAGCAGCAATCCAAAACGTATTGATGAAAACGCAATGGCTGTTGATGCTATGGAAGTTATGGAAGAACACGGTATTTCTCAACTTTTAGTAGAACATAAAGGTAAATATGCTGGAGTTGTACATCTACACGACCTCATCAAAGAAGGAATTATCTAATGGCAAAAAAGAACATCAATGAAATGTCATTTCTTGATCATCTTGAAGATTTAAGATGGCATATAATTAGAGCTATAGTAGCAATATTAATTGCTGGTGTGGTGGCTTTTATTTTTAAAGGATTCATTTTTGAAACCATCATTTTTGGTCCTAAACAAATGAGCTTTCCTACCTATAGAATACTTTGTGACATTTCAACCTTTGTAGGTGTTGACACCACGTTTTGTGCTGATGAGTTTCCATTTATTATTCAAAACAGAACCATGGGCGGACAATTCTCTGCACACATTTGGACATCTATTTATGCTGGTTTGGTTATTGCATTTCCGTTTGTAATCTATCAATTCTGGAAATTTATAAGTCCTGGTCTTCATGAAAACGAGCGCAAACATTCTAGAGGGTTTATAATTATTGCATCCTTACTATTCTTTATTGGTGTCCTTTTTGGATATTATATTGTAACACCTTTATCTATTAACTTTTTAGGAACCTATACAGTAAGTCAGCAAATTTCAAACGAGATAGATATTAGTTCTTACATCTCTTTGGTACGCTCATCCTCTTTGGCGTCTGGTTTTATTTTTGAATTACCTATTCTTATTTATTTCCTAACAAAAATAGGATTGGTTACACCTGAGTTCCTTAAAAAATACCGCAAGTTTGCCTTAGTTATTGTATTAATCCTTTCGGCAATCATAACACCTCCTGATATTACAAGTCAGGTAATTGTGGCTATTCCTATATTAATACTGTACCAAGTAAGTATATACATTTCAAAATTTGTGGTAAGAAAACAAAATAAAAAAGCAAAACATGTCTGATATAATTAAAGAATTTAATGACTATCGTTCTAGGATGAACGATGCTATACTTGCTGACAACAACAAAATCATAAAACGTATTTTTAACCTAGATACCAATGCCTTTTCTGAAGGTGCTTTGGATGTAAAAACCAAAGAGCTTTTGGGCTTGGTAGCCTCTACTGTATTACGTTGTGACGATTGCATCAAATACCATTTACAGTCTTGCTATGAAGCTGGGCTAAACAAAGAACAAGTAGTTGAAGCTTTAAGCATTTCTACACTTGTTGGTGGCACTATTGTTATTCCTCATTTGCGAAGAGCCTATGAATTTTGGGATGCTTTAGAAGCACAAAACTAATTAGCGACCAATGTTTAAGCACTTTATCATCACACGTTTTAATTTAAGACTTAAAGAATGGTCTGTAACAAAACATGGTGATGATGTGCTTTCTGAAACTTGGTTAGCTAATCGATTTCAGCTTTTTGAAACCTATTGCTTACCTTCTGTACAACAGCAAACCAATCAAAACTTTGTTTGGTTACTGTGTTTTGACACAAAAACACCTGAAGCTTATAAGCAAAAGATTGAGGCTATTGCTACTACATATAGTAACATTCAGCTGCTCTACATTGATGGTCAAGAACAATTTTCTGACACTATCTCTAACGCTATAAATCAGTCGTTACTTGAAACGGACACACACCTTATCACAACACGTTTAGATAATGATGATGCGATGCATAACACCTTTGTAGATACTATTCAATCACATTTTAAACCTCAAGAACAGTTAACTATCGACTGTACTAAGGGTTATCAACTTATCTTAAAGCAAAATAAAAAACCTACTCTTCGAAAGATGCATTATGTAGGTAATGCTTTTATAAGTTTAATTGAAGCTAAAGCTAATTTTAAAACGGTATTAAGCAGGCGTCATAATTTGTGGAGTGAGGTACCATCTGTTCAAATCAATACTAAGCGCCTTTGGATTCAACTGGTGCATCAAGAAAACATTTCAAATGCTGAAAAACTACAGTATCCTGAAACCAATACATTTACACCTTCTGATTTTGCAATAGACCCTAAAATTAAGTTAAAATCAAACCTTCAAATACGTTTTGGTAACTTTTGGAGTTTAGTACAACGTGTACTAATCAAATTAAAAATCGTAAGTTTGCCGTCATAGTATACAGTGTTCAAAATGTTAAGCCTGTGAAATTAAGAGCCGAAAATTTAATGAAGTCCTATAATGGACGTCGCGTGGTAAAAGATGTGTCCCTTGAAGTTAATCAAGGTGAAATCGTAGGTCTTTTAGGACCTAATGGTGCTGGTAAAACCACATCCTTTTATATGATTGTTGGGTTGATAAAACCTAATGGTGGAACTATTTATTTAGAAAACACTGACATCACCAAATACCCAATGTACAAAAGGGCTCAAAACGGAATTGGATATCTAGCTCAAGAAGCTTCAGTATTTAGAAAATTGAGTATTGAAGATAATATTTTAAGCGTGTTACAACTCACCAAGCTTAGCAAAAAAGAGCAGCATCTTAAAATGGAATCCTTAATTGAAGAGTTTGGTTTAGGACATATTAGAAAAAACCGAGGCGACTTACTCTCTGGTGGTGAGCGTCGTAGAACCGAAATTGCAAGAGCCTTGGCAACCGACCCAAATTTCATTTTATTAGATGAACCTTTTGCAGGTGTTGACCCTGTTGCGGTTGAGGACATACAACGTATTGTAGCCCAATTAACCAAAAAAAATATTGGTATCCTTATTACCGACCATAACGTACAAGAAACTTTAGCGATTACTGATAGAACCTATTTAATGTTTGAAGGTAGTATTCTAAAAGCTGGTATCCCTGAAGATTTAGCTGCAGACGAAATGGTACGTAAAGTGTATCTAGGGCAAAACTTTGAGCTTCGTAAAAAACGATTGGAGTTTTAATTATTTCCCTTTTTTAAACACTGTCTTTAATAACACATACAAAAGCGTAGTTTGTAATAGTAGGTTGATAAGCACTAGCAATAAAACTTTCCATAAACTTCCCATAGCATAAAACGGGTAGCTTCTATCTATCAAGCTCAATGGCAAACTCGTTATTGTAACAAGATAACCCAAGAGAGTTTCTATAAAACTTCCTGCTAGAGCACTACTATTAGATGTTAATAAGTGAAGGACTTGTATAACAACCACTGTTAAAACTACAATTAAAAATAGCTTAACAAAGTACTTAATGTTAATGCGATTCTTCACCTTGTTTCATTTTAGCATGTTGGCTTTCAGCTAATAATTTCTTTTGATAACGACCTTGAACCACATCTACAATAACCAAAACAGCCAATACAAAATAGAAAGTTGTTTTACTCATTGGCACTATTTCGTTTCCAAACAATTTAATGTGTGCCAAATGACCTCCTTCGGTAACTAGCATGATACCAACTATAAATAGTATGAACAATCCAAGTACTTCGTACATTCTGTTTTTTGCCAAAAACGCCGAAATCTTATCCGCTAAAATAAGCATTAGCAATCCGCTTATCACTATAGCAATAGCCATAATAATAAAGGCTGTGGTAGGATTTTCAATATCACTGGTTAAACCAATAGCAGCTAAAATAGAATCAAAAGAAAACACTAAGTTCATTAACACAATACTCACTATGGCAGCATTGGCAGATTTACTACGTTTGGAATTAGCAGCATCAACATCTTGTGTTAAATCGTGTTTAGAAATCATATGCCATATTTCTTTAATAGCAGTATAAATAATAAACCCACCTCCTATTAAGACAATTAAACTATGACCATTAAATGCAAACTCTGCAACGTCTTTAAAGTCTCCTGTTAAAAACGAAAATGGTTCTTGAAAATAATCAATAAGCGACACCAACAAAAACAACAGCACAATACGTAACCCTATAGCTATTAAAATCCCTACTTTTCTTACGCGCTTTCGATCTTGCTCTGGTGCTTTTTTAGATTCTAACGATATGTATAACAAGTTATCAAATCCAAGTACAGCTTGTAACATCACAAGCATTAAAAGGGTAAAAATGTTTTCAAGCATAGTAAATGAGGTTATTTAGTGAATAGAGAAACTAAAATATATAAAGCTATAATCAGTGGTATTGCTGCAAACTGCAAAGCAATTAACAACACAGCGCTTATAATAATAAAGCCATAGCGTACACTATTATTTTTAAAACTCCAATCCTTAAATTTTAGCGCAAAGAGTTTTAGGTTACACACAAGCAAGTAGCTACTTACAACTGTCAGCACCAATAAAAACCAAGGATTAAGAATCACAGCGTTTAAAAACGAATGATTTTGAAACTCCATTATTAATGGCAGTGAAATAATCAATAAGGCATTGGCAGGTGTTGGTAAACCTTTAAAATAGGTTTGCTGGTCTTCATCCACATTAAATTTCGCCAAGCGATACCCTGAAGCCAATGTAACCAACAACCCAAAAAATGCAAAAGGCGACACGTTTAAGTCATACCAATGCATTGCAGAAGTCCAATCTCTTGTAGGCTCATAAAAACCAGAACCACTCATACTTAAAGCCAATAGTTTAAACATAATAATTCCAGGCACCAATCCGCTAGTTACCATATCAGCCAAAGAGTCTAGCTGAAGTCCTATTTCACTTTGCACATTGAGTTTTCGAGCTAAAAGCCCATCAAAAAAGTCAAAGAAAATTCCTAAGAAAACAAATACTGCAGCAGTTACAAAATTGTTATGCATTGCAAAAATCACAGCAACAGCGCCACAAAATAAATTCAGAAGTGTAACAAGGTTAGGAATGTGTTGTTTCAAAAGTTGTCTATTAGTTTTGTGTAAAAATAGAAAACTATTTTGAAAATACTCAGGCAACTTGCACTTCCTATACAATATCTCCTCTAATTTCTAGTTTAATAGATGAAAAATATTGTGCATATTTGTAAAAATTTTTGCTATTGAAAAAGTACATACTTCTTACGCTTACCTTAGTTTCATTGTTAAGTAACGCGCAAACCACCCGAAAGTACTCTAACGAATTTATGAATATTGGTGTGGATGCTGCTGCATTAGGGATGAGCAACGCAGTAGTGTCGCACACAAGCGATGTCAATTCGGGGTACTGGAATCCTGCTGGTTTAATAGCACTCGAAGACAACCAATTGGCGCTAATGCATTCTAGCTATTTTGCTAATATTGCCAACTACAACTATGCAGCTTTTGCAATGCCTTTAGACGACAGAAGTGCGGTAGGTATCTCGTTAATACGTTTTGGAGTCGATGATATTTTAGACACTACTCAGCTTATTGACGACCAAGGAAACATTAATTACGACAGAGTTAAACTCTTTTCAACTGCCGATTATGGCCTTACCTTTTCCTATGCTAGAGACCTACCTGTTCCTGGACTAAGTTATGGTGTTAATGCTAAAGTTATTAGAAGGATTATTGGTGATTTTGCCTCATCTTGGGGATTTGGTTTAGACTTAGGTGTACAATTTCAATCGGAAAACGACTGGAAGTTTGGTATTATGGCAAGAGATATTACCACAACGTTTAATGCGTGGTCTATAGACGAAGAAAAATTTGAACAAATAAGTGGTGCGGTTGAAGGACAAAACCAGGAACTCCCTGAGAGTTCAGAAATCACGATCCCTAAGCTACAAATAGGAATGTCTAAGCAGTGGATATTTCACTATGACTATTCACTCTTAGCAGCTTTAGACCTAAATGTGCGTTTTGAACAAAACAACGACATCATCTCTACCTCCTTTGCTAGTGTCAATCCTGCGCTTGGTTTTGAGTTTGGGTATACCGACTTGGTGTTTTTACGTTTAGGCGCTGGGAATTTCCAAAACGAATTACAGTTTGATGATTCTGAAGATTTAACCTTTCAGCCTAATTTTGGTGTAGGCTTCAAATACAAAGGTATTCAGCTAGATTATGCATTTACCGACATAGGAGACCAAAGCGCTGCCTTATACTCTAACGTGTTTTCCCTAAAACTCGATTTTAGTATCTTTAGATAAATAATAGCTACTTTATGAGATGTCTTTTTAGCCTTATTGTTTTATTGTTACTAATAAACACAGCAAGCGCACAACAGGTACTATCACCTAATGCCGAAATTAGTGTCCTCACAATAGGACCAGGAACGTCTTTAAACGATGCTTTTGGACATAGCGGATTTAGAATCAAAGATAGAACACAAGGTCTAGATGTAGTCTACGGCTACGGACAATACGATTTTGATGCGCCTAATTTCTATTTAAAATTCGCGCAAGGAAAACTCAATTACCTTATTAGCAAACATGATTTTGAAGACTTTTACAGAGCCTATGTGTATTACAACAGAACCGTAAAAGAACAGGTTTTAAATATCACTAAAGAAGAACAACAAGCACTTTTCAATTATTTACAGAACAATTACAAACCTGAAAACAGAGCCTACCTTTACGATTTCTTTTATGACAATTGCGCGACTAGAATAAGAGATGTAGCCAACACTGCTTTAGACCAAAATATTACTTACAACACACCTGAGGATTACCAAGAGCAAACCTTTAGAACGCTCATTCAAAACAACCTCAACAAAAACAGTTGGGGAAGTTTAGGGATTGATATTGCCTTAGGATCTGTTATAGATAAAACAGCAACACCTAACGAACAACTTTTTCTTCCTGAAAACATCTATAGGTTTTTTAGTACTGCTACACTACAAAACGGACAACCTCTAGTCAAACAATCTCAAGTACTCTATACAAAAAAAGAACAACTAGGGTCTTCTAGCTTTCTGTTAAGTCCTTTGTTTATACTTAGTGTTTTAGCATTACTTATTATACAAATCACCTATAAAGATTATAAGAAAAAGAAACGCAGCAAGTTGCTAGACGGTATTATCTTTTCTGTTACAGGCTGCATTGGAATAGTACTTTTGCTCCTTTGGTTTGCTACCGACCATAGTGCCACAGCAAACAACTATAATCTGTTATGGGCATTTGCACTTAACGTATTTGTAATGCAACAAGTACTAAAGCAAACACCTTCTAAATGGTTTTTAAGATACCTCTTTTTTTTAATAACCATGCTTTGTCTATTAGTATTTCATTGGCTAACAGGAGTACAAGTATTCGCCATCACCTTAACACCTTTACTAATCGCCTTAGCGATAAGGTATATATTCTTGTTACGTTACTTTAAAAACAGCACAACAAACTAAACCCACTGCCAACTGAAAACTGAAAACTGCCTACTGAAGACTACTTACTGCCTACTGAAGACTGAAAACTACTTACTGCCCTCTATAATACAACACAGCACTCAAGGTTTTCACTAGGATATTAACGTCCATAAAAAAGCTACAATGTTTAATGTAGTAAAGGTCGTATTGCAACTTCGTTAAACTATCATCAACCGAACTTCCATACCTCGACTTTATTTGTGCCCAACCTGTTAGTCCAGGCTTTATCACGTGACGCATTTCATAAAAAGGAATAATCTGAGACAGCTCGTTAACAAAATAAGGACGCTCTGGTCGAGGTCCTATCACACTCATTTCGCCTTTAAGCACATTAACAAACTGCGGAATTTCATCAATTCTCGAACGTCTTAAAAAACGTCCAAACGGAGTCACTCTACTGTCATTTTTTTGAGCCCATTTGGCCTCTCCTGACGATTCTGCATTAACAATCATACTTCTAAGCTTCACAATGTTAAAAACAGCACCATTTTTCCCAACACGTTCTTGAACATAAAACAAAGGCCCTCTGTTTGCAATAAAATTCCCTATAAGAATGATAGGCAGCATAGCTACTCCAAAAAGCAATCCTACAGTAGAAAAAATAAGATCAAATGAACGATGAAAAAGTTGATAGAGTTTATTTTGATGACTTCTACTAAACGGGAAGTATTTATAAAAATCCTTACCTACAAATTGAATTGGCACTCTATGGGTAATCTCTTCATAAACTTGAGTGTATTCACGAATAGTAAAACCGCTTTCTAAAAGCATCATAAGGTTACCATATATCTCATTAGTAATAGTCTCAGAGTTATAAGCTGCCACTAGAATCTCCGAAATATTCTGCTCATTAATAACTGACAATAACTCCTGAGGCTGAAACTCTTTAAGCCCTCTAAACTTAATAGGTGCTTCGTGCTCTTGTTCACAGTTAATAAACCCAACTATTTTGTAATTAGGATCGGCTTGTTTTAAAGGTTTAATAATGCTTTCAATATTTGAAATCTCGCCTACCAGCAGTACTTTTTTATAAAACCTAGGCTTAGTAATAAACGTCACATATACCACACGCCACAAAAACACCATAACAATAATTGACGAATAGAAGTATACTATTTCAATACGTTTATCAGGTAAAAAAGGCGTAAAGAAAGGAGTTAACATGTATATCAATACAACTGTTGAGGCAGTAAGCACTACATTCCTAAACGTAACATCTAGGGTACTGGACTTTTGTAAATCATAAATTTCAAAAACGGTCCCTAAAATAGTAAGATAAAAGGCTAAAACCACTAAAGCGACTCCATGTTCTTGGTGAAGTGTAAGGTAATTAAAATCAAAAAACTGTTCAAGAAGATACAGTCCCAAAAACACCATTACAATATCCAGTATACGCAGCAACACCTTTCGTTCGGAAATCTCAAAATGGATGTCTTTATTCTTTACCATATAGTTACATTCGCTTTGTAAATATAGAAAGTCTGTTATATATGTACTAAAAAAAAGAGGAAGTTTTTCACCTCCTCTTTTAGTCAATACTATGATTTACAACACTTCCACTATTTGAAGTGCGTTAAACGCACCATTATTTAAAGGATATTGTACACCATTTACTTCTTGAAAAAACGCAATTTTCAAGAGGTAGAAATCCACCCCAGTGCCTACAGGCATTGATGGTGGGGTTAGTGTCAACACTGTAGTAGTCGTGTCGATAGGAAGATTTACAACAGGGCTTATTTGTAAATCCTTCTCATCAGCATTAAAATTGATATTTAAAACCCCTGAGGCCACACTTACATGTGTTGCCCCTTCAGGAGGGTTTAAATCATTTACAGGTATAAAATCTGCACATTGCACTTCACCTGTTGTTGTGTCTAAAGTATAATCAGCTTTCAAAATATTGCTCAATAATGCCCTATCATTGAATTCAAAACCTTTGATTGCTAATTTTCCTTCAGGAGTAACGAGTCCAATCCCAACCTTACGCTCACCTCTAGGAGAGGTTGCATCTAAATTTTTGATACGACTCATTACTTGCGTTAATCTTGAAGTTACACGATTGTCCTTTGCATCGACCATAAAGTCTGCAATAGCTCTACGTAATAACTTACCGCTTTTTGTACAGTGTCCAAATTCGGCACCATTTTCGCGTGTTCTCACAAAAGCAGGGTCATTTTTTATTCGTTTAGAAGAAACGCCTCCTTTTGTTTTTACTAAATACCCCTCTTTGCCCTTATAAAAGGTAAGACCGTCCAGGGTTCCTTCGATCTTAATTATGCTCTTTAATTTAGCCATGTTTATATGGTTTTAAGAATTAAAAAAAATTACAGTTTTTTATTGATGCATCTATTCAACTGTTTTTCAAATGTATGTTAGCCTTTAATTTGCCCTTGTTTTTTATTCGTGTATAGACACTAGTGCTTATATTTTGTGCCTTTTAGACCTCCTTAGCATTAAAGGTATTTACATTCGTTTTTTGCGTATTTATACTCTTTTTGTGGTATTCTGCATCTATAGTTACAGCATACTCTATGCATACTCTATGTATACATTAGGTATACACTAAGTATGAAGTACGAAGTTGAATATGGAGGTTGAAAGTGAGAAGGAGCTTTGATGCTTCGATGCTTCGACAAGCTCAGCACAGGCGGAGCTCAGTAGAGGCTTGCTCAGAGTGACAATATAAAACCCTTCGACAGGCTCAGGGTGACAATAGGAAAGTGAAGGAGCTTTGATACTTCGATACTTCGACAAGCTCAGCACAGGCGGAGCTCAGTAGAGGCTTGCTCAGAGTGACAATATAAAACCCTTCGACAGGCTCAGGGTGACAATAGGAAAGTGAAGGAGCTTTGATGCTTCGATACTTCGACAAGCTCAGCACAGGCGGAGCTCAGTAGAGGCGTTTGCTCAGGGTGACAATATAAAACCCTTCGACAGGCTCAGGGTGACAATAGGAAAGTGAAGGAGCTTTGATATTTCGATACTTTAGCTACGCTCAGTAGAGGCTTGCTCAGAGTGACAATTTAAAACCCTTCGACAAGCTCAGGGTGACAGTTGGTTGATGTTTGGTGTTTGATGTTTGGTGTTTGGTAGGTAAATGATGGTTATTTATTTGTTAATATATTGTTGATAATTAGACCATTAAAACCACACGTGGTAAATCTTGTTTTTTTAAATTTAAAATGCTTTTATGAAGAAAAAAAAAATCAACTAACAAATATGAATGTTATGATGTACAAAAATTTTTATTTTAATTATGAAACGAATTTGCATCTACCCAAAAGATGTGCAAATTATAACTGGGCGGAGCCTACGTTATTGTCAAGGACTAGTAAAACATATTAAATGCGTGCTCAATAAAAAAAAGCATCAAACGATAACCATAAAGGAATTTTGCGATTATATGGATTTTCCTTTTGAAGACGTTAACAATATGATACAATAATTACGATTGCAAGTAAAACGTAAGTTAAAAAAGCCCCTCAATTTGCCAAGCTTACTACGACCTGAATTACCGTAGCAGGCTTATACTTTCTAATTTTAAGCTGCTATTTTTTTATTCAAACACCTCTTTCCATAGTTGTTTCACACGATTCCAGTCAAAAGACTCAGCAACTGCTCTAGCATTAGCTATCATGTGTTCGCGTTCAGTAGCGTGTTCAAACAGATAAAGGATAGCCTCTACCATAGCTTCTACCGATTCAGGAGCTACAAGCAACCCTTCTTGTTG